>NZ_JAKRMO010000065.1:0-24469 GCF_022346485.1 Brachybacterium sp. ACRRE
GTCTGGCCGTGCAGCGCGCCAACACCCTGGGCGAGCACTCCGAGTGCGAGCAGGCGCCCGATCGGCCCCGCGGCGTCCGACTGCGGTCGAGTTCACCCGCTGGACAGATGCGCCGCATACCCTGGGGAGCAAGCCGATCCCGGTCGCTCCTGCGAGAGCGCCCGGATGTCCGAAGGAGAGTCGCGTGAAGGTCCCCGACAACCAGAACCTCAGGGAGTACATCGAGCATCTGAGGGATGAGGGGTACACGGTGGCCGACGGGCACACGCCCGATCCCGACCTCATCGACCCGCAGGGCAACCCGGTGTACACCTGGCAGGAGGGGTACCCGTACGACACGCGCATGGACCGCGACGAGTACGAGCTCGAGAAGTACCGCCTGCAGGTCGAGCTGCTGAAGTACCAGTACTGGCTCGAGGACAACGACCAGAAGTCGATCATCATCTTCGAGGGCCGCGACGCCGCCGGCAAGGGCGGCACGATCAAGCGCTTCACCGAGCACCTGAACCCGCGCACCGCGCGCGTGGTCGCGCTGAACAAGCCGAGCGACCGCGAGAAGGGCCAGTGGTACTTCCAGCGCTATATCCAGCACCTGCCCACCGAGGGCGAGATGGTGCTGTTCGACCGCTCCTGGTACAACCGCGCCGGCGTCGAGCGCGTGATGGGCTTCTGCACCGATGAGGAGTACGAGGGGTTCATGAACCAGGCGCCGCTGTTCGAGCGCATGCTCGTGGACTCCGGCATCCACCTCACGAAGCTCTGGTTCTCCGTCTCCCAGCGCGAGCAGCGCACCCGCTTCGCGATCCGCCAGCTGGACCCGGTGCGGCGCTGGAAGCTCTCCCCGATGGACCTCGAGTCGCTGGACCGCTGGGAGGCCTACACCGAGGCCAAGGAGGAGATGTTCCGCCGCACGGACAAGAAGTACGCGCCGTGGACGATCATCCGCTCCAACGACAAGAAGCGCGCCCGCCTCAACGCGATGCGCTACTTCCTCTCCCAGTTCGAGTACGAGGGCAAGGACCACGAGGTCGTCGGCGAGCCCGATCCCAAGCTCGTCATGCGCGGCAAGAAGGAGGAGGCCGACGAGTAGTCGGCGTCCGTCCGCGGCCGCATGACGCGAGGCCCCGAGGAGCACTGCTCCTCGGGGCCTCGCGCTGTGCGCAGGGGCGCGGTCAGCGACCCGTCTCGGTCACGGCGTTGTCGTCGGCCACCATGCGCGGCACCTCGCCGGAGTCCGTGGCGGGGTCGACCACGGGGATGGTGCCGGTCGGCGTCGGACGATGGGGGCGGGTCATCATGGTGGGGGAGAGCAGCGCGCTCAGGTGCGCCTCGTCCAGCAGCCCTGCCTCGAGCACCAGGTCGCGGACGGGCCGCCCGGTCTCGAGGGCGGTGCGTGCGATGTCGGTCGCGGCGGCGTAGCCGATCACCGGCACGAGCGCGGTGACCACGCCGATCGAGCGCTCCACGTAGTCCTCGAGCACCTCGTGGTTGGGCTCGATGCCGCGCACGCAGCGGTCGGCGAGGGTGGACATCGCATGGGTCATGGAGAGCATGGACTCGAGGATGTTGAAGGCGATCACGGGCTCGAAGGCGTTCAGCTGCAGCTGCCCGGCCTCGGCGGCGAACGTCACGGTGAGGTCGTTGCCGATGACCTCGAAGGCGACCTGGTTGACGACCTCGGGGATGACGGGATTCACCTTCCCGGGCATGATCGAGCTGCCGGGCTGCACCGCGGGCAGCCGGATCTCGGCGAGCCCGGCGCGCGGACCGGAGCTCAGGAGGCGCAGGTCGTTGCAGATCTTGGAGATCTTCACGGCGATCCGCTTGAGCACGCCGGAGAAGGTGACGAAGGCGCCCGTGTCGCTCGTGGCCTCCACGAGGTCGGCGGCGACCACGAAGTCCACGCCGGAGATCTCGGAGAGGTCCTCCGCGGCGAGCTGCGCGTAGCGGGGATCCGTGGTGATGCCCGTGCCGATCGCGGTCGCGCCGAGGTTGATCTCCTTGAACAGGCGGCCGGTGCGGGTCAGGCGCTCGACGTCCTCGGAGATCGTCGTGGCCCAGGCGTGGAACTCCTGGCCGAGCGTCATCGGCACGGCGTCCTGCATCTGCGTGCGGCCCATCTTGAGGACGTCCGCGAACTCGTCGCCCTTCTCGCGCAGGGCGACGATGAGCCCGTCCATGGCGTCGGCGAGCTTCGGGAAGCTCAGCAGCAGCGCGAGGCGCACCGCCGTCGGGTAGACGTCGTTGGTGGACTGGGCGAGGTTCACGTGGTTGTTGGGGTGCAGGTGCTCGTACTCGCCCTTGGCGTGCCCCATGATCTCCAGGGCGCGGTTCGCGATGACCTCGTTGGCGTTCATGTTGGTGCTCGTGCCGGCGCCGCCCTGGATCACGTCGACCACGAACTGCTCGTGCAGCTGGCCGTCCGCGATCTCCCGGCAGGCCTGCTCGATCGCGGCGGCGCGCTCGTCGTCGAGCGCGCCCAGCTCGTGGTTCGCACGGGCGGCCGCGCGCTTGACGTGGGCGAGGGCGACGATGAGCTCCGGGAAGTGGGAGACCGGGACACCGGTGATGCGGAAGTTCTCCTGCGCCCGCAGGGTCTGGATGCCGTAGTAGGCGTCACCGGGGACCTCACGGTCTCCCAGCAGGTCGTGCTCCAGCCGACCGGGCACGGCGGCCTCGGACGCAGACGGGGTGGTCATCAGGATGCTTCTCCTCGGTTCGCGACTCGGGCCGACGTCGTCGACGGCCCGTCTCCACCCTAGACGGGCCGGGGAGCCCCGCGCGGGCGACCCGTGCGAGCGGCCCGGGGTCGATGCGCGGATCGTCCCGCCGACGGGACAGGCGTCCGCCGAGGGCCGGAGCATGCGGCCCGCCGGCCTCGGATCCCGGCCTCGGATCCCGTGCTCATCCTCAGCCCGTACGATGTCGCGCATGTCGCCGAGCACGTCCCCGGGCCCCGGCGTCGGCCCCGATGCGGGCGCCGACGCGGGGCACGAGGCGCATGCGGAGGCGGGGCACGCCGCGGGGCACGAGGCGCACGCGGACGCCGCCGGTCCCGCACAGTCCGCGCAGCGCCGGGTGCCGCTGGGCGAGGGGCTGCGCCGCCAGACGCTCCTGCTGCTCGCCCTCATCGCGCTCGTGGCGGTCCTGGGCTTCGGCGCGTCCACGAGCGCCGTCGTGGCCGGCCGCCTGCTCGCGGCCCTGCTGCTCGTGGTCGCCCTGCTGCGGGCGTGCCTGCCCGCCTCGCTGCTCGGGGCGCTCGTGGTGCGCTCGCGGGGGCTGGACGTGCTCGTGATGCTCGCCCTCGCGGGCGGCCTCGCGGTGCTCTCCGCGGCGCCCAACCTCTGAGCGTCCGAGCGTCCGGCCGACGGCGGCCCGATGCCGGGTCCGACGGGCCGGGGCCTGTCGGACCTCGCCGCGTCGGACCCCGCCCCGTCGGCCCTCGCCCCGTCGGGCCTCGCTGCTCAGACCTCCGGTCCGCTGACCACGCGCACCGCGCCGCCGGTGAGCCCGTAGACGGCGCCGGCCAGCACGATCTCCCCACGCTCCTCGGCCTCGCGCACGATGCTCGAGCGCTCGCGCAGCTCGTCGAGGGTGCCCAGCACGTGCGCCTCGACGGCGCGCGCGGCCGGATCCTCGGGATCGAGGTGGTCGCGCACGTGCTCGACGAGGATCGGCATCTCGCCGGGCAGCTGCGTGCCCTCCTGGATCGCCTCGACGGTCGCGCCCACGGCGCCGCAGGACTCGTGCCCGAGCACGAGCACGACCCGCACGCCCAGCACGGCGACGGCGAACTCGACCGACGCCTGCATGGAGCGTCCCAGCACGTGACCCGCGTTGCGGGAGACGAACACGTCGCCGAAGCCCTGGTCGAACAGCAGCTCGACGGGCACGCGGGAGTCCGAGCACCCCAGCACCGTGGCATAGGGGGCCTGGCCGGTCTCGAGCAGGCGCCTGCGCGCCTCGTCCTGGTGCGGGTGCAGCGCGTCGCCGTCCACGAACCGCCGGTTGCCCTCGAGCAGCGCGGCGAACGCCTGCTTCGGGGTCGAGGAGGGGGAGGGGGCCGAGGACGCCGGGTTCGCGCCGGTCACGTCGGAGTCGTTCACAGATGTCTTCCTTCCGGGGGCGCCGTGCGCACAGGGTCGCCCGCTGGAGGGGTGGCGCGCAGGCGCCTGTCAGTGTGACACGATTCGGGCCGTGCCCACCGACATCGTCCGCCTGCACTCCGTCTTCGACCTCGCCATGCGCGTCGGCGAGGGTCTGCTGACCAACGGAGCCGCCGCCTCCGAGGTCACGGCGACCGTGCTGAGGATCATCAGCTCCTCGGGTCTTCGTGATGTCGTGGTGGAGGTCACCTTCAACCAGGTGTCGCTGTCCTACCTCCCCGACGACTACTCGACGCCGTTCACGAGGATCCGCGCGACCGGCAGCCGCGTCCAGGACTTCGCGCGCCTCTCGGCCTTCGAGGAGGTCACCGAGCACTACATCCTGGGCACCGTGAGCCTCGAGGAGGCCCTCGTCCAGGTGCGCTCGATCCCCCAGCAGAGACCGCACTATCCGCGCTGGCTCGCGTTCCTGGGGTTCGCCGTGATGGGCGGTGCGGCGGCCTTCAGCTTCGGCGGGACGATCCTGGTGGTGCTCACCGCCACCCTCGCCAGCGGCGCCCTGGTCGCGCTCACCGAGGTGATGGCGGCGCGCCAGATCCCCATGTTCTTCGGGCAGGCCGCGGGCGGTCTCATCGGCGTGGTCGTGGCCGTGGTGCTGCACGCCCTCGCGCCCGCCCAGAACTCGGCCATCGTCGTGGTGGCCTGCATCATCGTGCTGCTGGCAGGACTCGCCTCGATCGGGTCCATGCAGGACGCGATCACCGGCTGGTACGTCACCGCCTCCGCCCGCATCCTGGAGACGCTCATGCTCACCGTGGGCATCGTGGTGGGCGTGCGCGCCGGACTCCTGGGTGCCGAGCTGCTCGGCCTCCACATCTCGGTCGAGCCGACCGCCCCCGTGACCCTCGCCTCCCTGGTCGCGGCCGCCGTCTCCGGCGCCGTGATGGGTCTCGGCTTCGCCGTCGGCACCTTCACCCCGGCCCGGGTGCTGGGCTGGATGGCGATGGTCTCCTCGGTGTCGGCGGTGGTCGTCTACCTGCTCACCGAGTTCGTGTTCGACCGCGTCTGGGCCTCGGCGTGCGCGGCGTTCGCGGTCGGCGTGCTCGCCGTGCTCGTGGCCCGACGGGTCCGCGCCCCCGCGCTCGCCCTGATGATGGGCGGCATCATCCCGCTGGTGCCCGGCAGCCGCATCTACCGCGGGCTGCTCGCGCTCAGCGAGGACATCGGCCGCGGCGGCGCCGAGCTGTTCAGCGCTGCGGAGATCGCCGTGGGGATCGCCGCGGGCGCCGTGCTCGGCCAGCTGCTCGCGACCCGCGTGCTGAGCCGCCGCGGCGCGGCGGGCTGGGCGTTCACGCCCGTCGTCGCGACGCCGTTCCAGACGCCCCGCCGTCGCCGCCTCACGCTCCCTCGGCGCCGTCGGCGCGACGCGGGCCGCATCGAACCCTCTACGATGACCGGAGAGATGTCGGCCCTGCCGCCGTCGGTCCTCCACGACCTCCAGCAGGAGCTCGATCTCGATGCTCCCGCAGGGGCCGTGGGCGGCCCTGACGGACACGGCGGATCCGGCACCACCGACGGCGCGCGACGGAGCGACGCCCCCACCCAGGAGGACCGATGACCACCACACTCCTCGCCACGGGCTGCTACTCGACCTCCGGCTTCGGCCGGGGCAGCGGCATCGAGCTGCTGCGATGGTCGCCGGACCCGGGGGCCGACGGGTCGGCCGGGGGCGTCGAGATGCTCGCCCGCGCCGAGGTTCCCGACCCCTCGTTCGTCATCTGGAGCGAGGACGGCGCGCTGCTGTACGCGGTCACCGAGACCAGCCCCACCCACGTGCTCGCGCTGCGCCCGAGCGAGGACCTCGCCTCCCTCGAGACCGTGGCGGACATCGCCCTGCGGGGCGAGGGCGGCTGCCATCTCGCCCTCGGGCCCGACGGCCGCACCCTCATCGTCGCCCAGTACGGCTCGGGCAGCGTCGAGACGCTCGCGCTCGACGAGGACGGCGTGCCCGTCTCCCTCATCGACGAGGACGACCACGGCGACTTCGGCGAGGGGCGCACCGCCCACCCCCACCAGGTCGTCCTCCTGCCCGGCACCGATCTCGTGGCCGTGCCCGATCTTGGCCTGGACCGCGTGATGCTCTACCGGCAGGACATCGACGGGCACATCGACCTGGCCGCGGAGATCGCGCTCGAGCGGGGGAGCGGGCCCCGGCACCTCGCAGCCGACCACGAGAGCTCCGAGCTGCACGTCTCCTGCGAGCTCAACGGCCGCATCGCGACCGCCGTGCGCGCCCGTCCGGGCAGCACCGAACGGCAGTTCGTGGGCGACGGCTCCTCGATCGAGGCGAGCTGGAAGGTGTCCTCGAGCGTCCCGTCGAGCAGCGTCGAGGGGGAGAACGCGATCTCCCATCTCGAGCTCACGGACGACGAGCATCACCTGCTCGTCGCCAACCGCGGACCGAACACCCTCAGCGTGCTCGACCGCGGCCAGATCGCCCCGCAGCTGATCGCCGAGACCGGCGTGGGCGCCCACCCGCGCCACTTCACCCAGGCGCAGGGGCATATCCTGGTCGCCGCGCAGGAGGCGGACCGCATCGACGTCCTGCGCTTCGACGGCCGGGACCTGACGATCGCCTCCGATCCGATCCCCTCGCCGTCCGTCAGCTGCATCGCCCCGCGTCCCTGAGCTCCGCCGCTCCCGAGGGCGAATCCAGAGACCGGCCCGCCCGGGCCGCACCCCCGACCAGAAGGAACCGCACCCCCATGTCGAGCGACGCCGTCATCCTCGAGGCCCCCGATCGCGGCGAGGCCGTGGACGCCACCGCCCGCGCCTTCGCCGCCGCCTTCGGATACGAGCCCGACGGCGTGTGGTCGGCCCCGGGCCGCGTGAACATCATCGGTGAGCACGTCGACTACCAGGACGGCCTGTGCCTGCCGATGGCGATCTCCCACCGCTGCTTCGTCGCCGCGGCCCGCACGCCCACCGATCTGGTGCGCGTGCGCTCCGCGCAGAGCGACGTCGTCTTCGAGGGCCAGGCCGGGGATCTCGCCCCGGGCGCCGTCGAGGGCTGGCCCGCCTACGTGACCGGCGTGCTCTGGGCCCTGCGTCCCTTCATCAGCGGCGCCGTCCAGCAGGGCGTGGACATCTACCTCGACGGCCACGTGCCCTTCGGGTCCGGACTGTCCTCGAGCGCGTCCGTCGAGTGCGCGACCGCCGAGGCCCTCGAGTCGCTGCTGAGCCTGGGCACGACGCCGCTCGAGCGCGTGCGCGCCTGCATCGCCGCGGAGAATGACTTCGTGGGCGCCTCGACCGGCGGCCTCGACCAGTCCGCCTCGGTCCTCGCCCGCGAGGGCCGCGCGCTGCTGCTGGACTGCCGCGACTTCTCGACCACCCCCGTCGCCTGGGATCTCGCCGGCCAGGGCCTCGCCCTGCTCATCACCGACACCCGCGCCGAGCACTCCCACGCCGGAGGCGAGTACGTCGACCGCCGCCGCGACAGCGAGCGCGCGGCGGAGATCCTCGGCGTGGGGACCCTGCGCGAGATCGACCCTGCCGGCCTCGACGAGGCCCTGGGCCGGATCGACGACGAGGTGGTCCGCCGCCGCGCCCGCCACGTCATCACGGAGATCCAGCGGGTGCGGGACTTCCACGCGCTGCTCGAGAGCGGGAGCGTCCGCGAGGGCGTCGCGCAGCTGGGCGCACTCCTGAACGCCTCCCACGACTCGCTGCGCGACGACTACGAGGTCACCGTCCCCGCGCTCGACGTCTCCGTGGACGCGGCCCGTGCGGCCGGCGCCCACGGCTCCCGGATGACCGGCGGCGGCTTCGGAGGCTCCACGATCGCCCTCGTGGAGGCGGGCTCGGCCCAGGACGTCGCCCAGGCGATCGCCGACGCCTTCGCCCGCGAGGGCCTCGGCTCCCCGGCGTTCTTCCTCGCCCTCCCGGAGGACGGCGCCGGCCAGGACCGCTGAGCCTCAGCCGCGGGAAGGGCCGCTCGGCTCCGCGTCGAGCCACGCCGCGACCCCGGCGAGAAGGCGCTCCCGCGTCGCCGCATCGGCCCGTGAGAGGCGGATCGAGTCGGCCGCGAGGCCCGCGAGCTCCGCGTCCGTGAAGCCGGCCTCCCGGGCGATCTCGTACTGCGCGAGCAGCCGCGAGCCGAACAGCAGCGGGTCGTCGGCGCCGAGCGCGATCCGCGCCCCCGCCTCCCGCAGCCGCCGCAGGGGCACGTCCCCGGCGGAGGGGTACACCCCGAGCGCCGCGTTCGACGCCGGGCACACCTCGAGTCCGACGCCCTGGTCGGCGAGGCGCGCGAGCAGGCGCGGGTCGTCCGCCGATCGCACCCCGTGCCCGAGCCGGTCGGGATGCAGGTGGTCGACGACCTCGCGGAGATGGTCGGGTCCCAACAGCTCGCCGCCGTGGGGCACCGAGGCCAGTCCCGCCTCGCGGGCGATGCGGAAGGCCGGTGCGAACTCCGAGGTCGCGCCGCGGCGCTCGTCGTTCGAGAGGCCGAAGCCGACCACGCGATCGGCGTTGCGCGCGGCCAGCCGCGCGAGGGTCCGCGCGTCCAGCGGATGGCGCGTGCGGGAGGCGGCGACCACGATCCCGATGCTCAGACCCAGTGTGCGCTCGGTGCGCTCGGCCTCGTCCAGGACGATCTCGAGCGCCGGGGTGATGCCGCCGACGTGCCCCGCGTAGCCCGTGGGATCCACCTGCAGCTCGAGCCGCCCGGAGCCCTCCGCGAGATCGTCCTCGGCGGCCTCGCGCACGATCCGGCGCATCGCCTCCTCGCCGTCGACGACGTGGCGCGCGGCGTCGTACTGGCGCTGGAAGCGGAACCAGCCCCGGCGCGTGGCGTCCACGTGCAGCGCCTCGTCGGCGTGCAGGATCCGCGGCAGTCGGATGCCGCGCTCGGCCGCCATCTCCACGAGCGTGTCCCGGCGCATCGACCCCGTGAAGTGCAGGTGCAGATGCGCCTTGGGGAGGGTGCGGAGATCGCGCCGGCCGGGCGTGCTCACTCGGCGAGCAGTGCGGCCAGGCGCTCCATGCCCTCGGCGAGATCCTCGTCGGCCAGGGCGTAGGAGAAGCGCAGGTGCCCGGGGGCGCCGAAGGCCTCGCCCGGGACGGCGGCGACCTCGGCGTGCTCGAGGATCGCCTCGGCGAGATCGGTGCTGGTCTCCACGCGCGTGCCGCGGATCGTGCGGCCCAGCACCGCGGTCACGTCCGGGAACGCGTAGAAGGCGCCCTCCGGGGTGGGCACGCGGAACCCGTCGATGCTCGAGAGCGCCTCGACGATGGCGCGGCGACGGCGGTCGAAGGCCTCGCGCATCCTCTCCACGTCGTCCATGGGCCCCGTGAGCGCGGCGAGCGCCGCTCGCTGCGCCACGTTGTTGACGTTGCTGGTGAGGTGGGACTGGAGGTCCGAGGCGCCCTTGACGATGTCCTTCGGACCGATCAGCCAGCCCACGCGCCAGCCGGTCATCGCGAAGGTCTTGGCGACGCCGTTGAGGAGCACGGTGGTGTCGGCGAGCTCCGGCACGGCATCCAGGATCGAGACGAAGGGGACGCCGTCGTAGGTGAGGTGCTGGTAGATCTCGTCGGAGATCACCCAGATCCCGTGCTCGAGCGCCCAGCGGCCGATCTCCTCGAGCTGCGCGCGGCTCATCACGGAGCCCGTCGGGTTCGAGGGGGAGCACAGCAGGATCGCACGGGTCGCGGGGGTGCGGGCGGCCTCGAGCTGCGCGAGGGTGGGCAGGTAGTCCTGGTCCGCGCCGGAGAGCACCTCGACCTCGCGCGCCCCGGCGAGGCGGATCGCCTCGGGGTACGTGGTCCAGTAGGGCGCGGGCAGGATGACCTCGTCGCCCGGGTCCAGCAGGCTCGCGAACGCCTCGTAGACGGCCTGCTTGCCGCCGTTGGTGACGAGCACCTGGGCGGGGTCGACCTCGACGCCGTCGGTGCGCAGCGTGGCCTCGGCGATCGCCTGGCGCAGCTCGGGGAGGCCCGCGGCAGGGCTGTAGCGGTGGTTGCGCGGGTCGGCGGCGGCGTCCTGGGCGGCGGCGACGACGTGCGCGGGGGTCGGGAAGTCCGGCTCGCCCGCTCCGAAGCCGATGACCGGCCGCCCGGCCGCCTTCAGCGCCTTCGCCTTCGCGTCCACCGCGAGGGTCGCGGACTCGGCGATCGCCCCGATGCGCGCGGAGAGGCGTCGCGCGGAGGATCCGTCCCCGGGCCCGACGGGGGCCGACGGCGACGCGGTGGGGGCGGGCTGGGAAGCTGCGGAGGGCGTGTTCTCGTTCACCCTCCACATCCTGGCAGAGCGCAGGTGAACGTGCCAGATCGGGCGCCGACGCGGACCTCGTCGCCCGCTCTCCCCGGCCGCGGCGCGCGCCCGTGCTGGTCCGCGGTGTGATCCGGGACGCGGGGGATTCGCCCGTGCGCCGGGTCATGGGTATGCTGTTCGTCGGTCCTCACGGCCCGGCGGACTCGCGCCGCCCGGAACCACCCCGCGGGGGAGGACCTCGCAGGAGAGATCCTGCGAAGGGCAGTGGCGCAATTGGTAGCGCAGCGGTCTCCAAAACCGCAGGTTGCAGGTTCGAGTCCTGTCTGCCCTGCTCGTCCGATCGGACCAGACGTCCGGACGGACGCGGATGCACCCGACGAGATCGGACAGACCAGAGTGAGCTCCAGCCACACCTCCCCGGCGACTCCCCACGAGGGGCGTCGCAAGGACGACGGGTCCAGGAACCCGTTCGTGGCGATCGGCCTGTTCGTCCGCCAGGTCATCGCTGAGCTCAAGAAGGTCGTCATCCCGACGCGCAAGGAGCTCGCCGTGTACGCGGTGACCGTCCTCATGTTCGTCTTCGTGATGATCCTTCTGGTGTTCGGCCTCGATTTCGTCTTCGGCTGGCTGTCCCGGATCACCTTCGTGGTCCCCGACTCCGGGCTCTGAGTCCGCGCCGAGCGCGTGCGGGGCCGAAGCGCCCGACCCGATCCACAGCCGGTAGGAAAGCAGGTTCACGGTGGCGAACGACCAGTCCGACTCCTTCGAGGACACCTACGAGGGCGTCGACTCCTCTCTCGCGTTCTCCGCGTCCCCCGAGTCCGGCCGTCCCGATGACTCCGCGACCCCCGAGGCCGCCGACGGCGAGGACGCCGCCGCAGCCTCCGAGGGCGAGCAGAGCACCGAGGACGCCGGCGCCGAGAGCGCTGCCGACGAGGCTCCGGCCGACGGGACCGCGGACGACGAGACCTCCTCCGACGACGAGACCTCCTCCGAGGACGCGTCCGCTCCCGCCGCGGCCGACGCCGCCGAGGGCGCGGACGACTCCGACGAGGGCCCCAGCGCCGAGGAGCAGATCGCCGCGCTCAAGCGCCAGCTGCGCTCCGCCCTGGGCGAGTGGTACGTCGTCCACTCCTACTCCGGTCACGAGAACCGCGTGAAGACGCAGCTCACGACCCGCATCGAGACCCAGAACATGGAGGACTTCATCTTCCAGATCGAGGTCCCCATGGAGGATGCGACCGAGATCAAGAACGGCCAGAAGAAGGTCGTCCGCCGCGTGCGGGTCCCCGGGTACGTGCTCGTGCGCATGGACCTGACCGACGAGTCCTGGCGGGTCGTGCGCGACACCCCCGGCGTCACCGGCTTCGTGGGCAACGCGACCGACCCGACCCCGCTGACCTTCGACGAGATCTTCTCGCTGCTCGAGCCCAGCATCGGCCTGCCCGAGAAGAAGCGCGCCTCCTCCGCGGGCGGCTCCTCGCGCGCCGCCGCCGCGCAGAAGGTCCCCGCCTTCGCCGTCGGCGAGTCCGTGACCGTCATGGACGGTCCGTTCGAGACCATGCCCGCCACGATCTCCGAGATCGACGGCGAGCACCAGAAGCTCCAGGTCCTCGTGTCCATCTTCGGACGCGAGACCCCGGTGGAGCTGGCCTTCGACCAGGTCGCCAAGATCTGATCCGAGTCCGGCTCGGCGCAGCCCCTCGAGCCCCGCGCTCGAGTCACGCGCCATCGGCGTCCCGATCCGTCGGGATGCCATCAGCGTCCTGACCCGTCGGGACGCCGCAGGCAGCCCGGTCCGCCGGGATGCCGCCGGCCCCCGGCCCGTCCGGGGAGCCGCAGGTGGGAGGAGCTTGATGAGCTCCGCCCGGACCACGACCACAGAAGGAAGAGCAATGGCTCCCAAGAAGAAGATCGCGAGCATCATCAAGCTCCAGATCCAGGCCGGCCAGGCCACCCCTGCGCCGCCCGTGGGTCCCGCGCTCGGCGCTGCCGGCGTGAACATGATGGAGTTCGTCAAGGCGTACAACGACCGGACGGCCGACCAGCGCGGCAACATCATCCCGGTCGAGATCACCGTGTACGAGGACCGCTCGTTCACGTTCGTGACCAAGACGCCGCCGGCCGCCGAGCTGATCAAGAAGGCCGCCGGTCTGCAGAAGGGCTCTGCGACCCCGCACACCGACAAGGTCGGCAAGATCTCGATGGACCAGGTCCGCGAGATCGCGGAGACGAAGATGCCGGACCTGAACGCGAACGACATCGACGCGGCCGCGAAGATCGTGGCCGGGACCGCTCGGTCCATGGGCATCACGGTGGAGGGCTGATCACGATGGCATTCAAGAGCAAGTCGTACAAGGACGCAGCGGCCAAGATCGACGAGGGCCGCTTCTACTCGCCGCTGGACGCGATCCGTCTGGCGCAGAAGACCTCCCCGGCGAAGTTCGACGCCTCCGTCGAGGTCGCCATGCGCCTGGGTGTGGATCCCCGCCAGGCCGACCAGATGGTGCGCGGCACCGTCAACCTGCCCAACGGCACCGGCAAGACCGCCCGCGTGATCGTCTTCGCGACGGGCGCGCAGGCCGAGGCCGCTCTGGCGGCGGGCGCCGACGAGGTCGGCGACGACGACCTCGTCGAGAAGGTCGCCGGCGGCTGGACCGATTTCGACGCGGCCGTGGCCACGCCGAACCTCATGGGCAAGGTGGGCAAGCTGGGCCGCGTGCTCGGCCCCCGCGGCCTCATGCCGAACCCGAAGACCGGCACCGTCACGATGGACACCGCCAAGGCCGTGTCCGACATCAAGGGCGGCAAGATCGAGTTCCGCGTGGACCGTGCGGCGAACCTGCACTTCATCATCGGGAAGGTCTCCTTCTCCGATGCGCAGCTCACCGAGAACTACGTGGCAGCGCTCGAGGAGATCCTGCGACTGAAGCCGTCCTCCTCGAAGGGCCGCTACATCAGCAAGATCACCGTGTCCACCACCATGGGCCCGGGCGTCCCGGTCGACGTGAACCGCACGCGCAACCTCACCGAGGACACCGACGAGGCCGCCTGAGCCCCGTCGTCCCTCGACGCCGTTCCGCGCCGGGCCCTGAGTCCGCGCGGGACGCGCCCCGAAGCCCCCGCACCGATCCGTCGGTGCGGGGGCTTCCGCGTGCCGGGGCGAGCACGGGCGGAATCGGGCAGAGCCGGGAGGAGCGGGGCAGGGAGGAGCACGGCGGGCAGCGCCGCGGATGTGAGCGAGGTCGCCGCTCACCGGATGGCGCCGTCGCACGCGACTCGGCTACCCTGGGACTACCGAAGACCGCCGGTCGTCGTGCCCGCCACCGGGCTCGACCGAAGGAATCCCCACGGGGACGGCCTGCGCAGGTGAACCGAACGACCGCTGCACGGTCGCTCGCGCCCCGGGAGACCGGGTGCGGCAGCGGAGGATCCCGATCCTCCCGCAGGCCGCGCTGTGCGAGCTGAGTGCGTCCGGGCCTCGACACCTGCGTGTCGAGGCCTTTTCCGTGTCCGCTGCAGATCGGTCCGCCCCCGGGCGGACCCGTCAGGCGGGCCCTTCAGCCGTCGGCCCGAGACCTCTGGAAGGAGGGCCATGGCGAAGCCCGAGAAGGTGGACGCCGTCGCCGAGCTCACGCAGCTGTTCCGTGAGTCCGACGCCGCCGTTCTCACCGAGTACCGCGGCCTCAGCGTCACGCAGCTCCAGCAGCTGCGCCGCTCGCTGGGTGCTGACACCACCTACGCCGTGGTGAAGAACACGCTCACGGAGATCGCCGCCCGCGAGGCCGGCATCGACGCGTTCGAGGGCAAGCTGGCCGGCCCCACCGCCATCGCCTTCATCAAGGGTGAGCCGGTCGCTCCGGCCAAGGCCCTGCGTGACTTCGCCAAGGGCAACGAGAATCTCGTCGTCAAGTCCGGTTACTTCGAGGGCAAGGCCCTCTCGGAGGACGACGTGAAGACCCTCGCGGACCTCGAGTCCCGCGAGGTGCTGCTGGCCAAGGCAGCAGGCGCCTTCAAGGCGAACCTGTCCAAGGCCGCTGCCGTGTTCCAGGCGCCGCTGTCGAAGGCGGCGCGCACTGTGGACGCGCTGCGTGCGAAGCAGGAGGCCTGAGCCCCACGGCTCATGCCCTCGGCATCGCACACCTCAGCGCGTCGGCGCTGACCTCGACCTCCCGTCGGCCGCATCGGCGGAGGTCCGCTTGACCAGGCGCGAGAGCGCCGCCCCACGCACGGAGCCCCACGGCTCCTGAACAGGAAGGAACGCCCATCATGGCGAAGCTCAGCAACGACGAGCTCATCGAGGCTTTCAAGGAGATGTCCCTCATCGAGCTCTCCGAGTTCGTGAAGCAGTTCGAGGAGATCTTCGACGTCACCGCCGCGGCCCCCGTGGCCGTCGCCGCCGCCGGCGGCGCCGCCGGTGGCGACGCCCCCGCCGAGGAGGAGAAGGACGAGTTCGACGTCATCCTCGAGGGCGCCGGCTCCGCGAAGATCGCCGTCATCAAGGAGGTGCGCGCTCTGACGGGTCTCGGCCTGAAGGAGGCCAAGGACCTCGTCGACGGCGCCCCCAAGCCGGTTCTCGAGAAGGCGACCAAGGACGCCGCCGAGAAGGCCAAGGAGCAGCTCGAGGGCGCTGGCGCCTCCGTCACCGTCAAGTGATGACGGCGCCCGGGCGCTCGACCCCGGAGACGGACTGAGTCCGGATCCTCGTCCTGACGCCCACGGCGCACATCTGCTGGCAAGGGCCGTCCCGCTTCGGCGGGGCGGCCCTTGCGCATGCCCGGACGCGGGCAGGATGGGCCCATGACCACCGTGCGCTGCCTGTCCCTGTCCGGCACGACCGACGACGGGTGGTCCCTGTCCGAGGTCGAGGTCCCGCTGGAGGACCTCCGCTCGCGCCTCTCCCGGAGGGGCGGTCCGACCCTCTGGCTCGACCTCGTGCAGGACGACGGCCCCGACGGGGGAGCCGTGGCCGAGGTCGCCGAGGCCCTGGGCCTGCGCGGCACCGAGATCGAGGGCATCCTCGGTCGGCATGCACGGGCCAAGGCCGTGCACCGCACGGATCATCTCGCCTTCGTCGTGTACGCGCCGGTGCCCGTCGGGGAGGCCGCCCGCGCCGCCCGCGGAGAGGACCCGGAGGCGCCCGAGGAGGGCGCGCCCCAGCCGCGGCGCGGGGAGGACCAGTTCCGCGCGACGCGGATCGCCGGATTCGTGCATCCCGGGGGAGTGGTCACCGTCCGCTCCGACGACGCCTTCGACCTCGCCCCCGTGCGCGAGGACTGGGCCCACGACGAGGGGGCGCCGCTGGGCGCCTCGGGCCTCGCCCACCTCGTGCTCGACGCCGTGGTGGATGCGCAGTTCTGGGCGGCGCAGTGGATGGACGACCGTCTGGACGACCTGGAGGACGACGTCTTCGAGGCGGCGGGCCGGAGCGCGGGGATCGAGAACGTCGCCGCGGCGCTGCGGGGAGAGCTGACGCGCCTGCGGCGCTGGATCCAGCCGATGGCGTCGGTGATCGACCGCCTGCGACCCGGGACGGAGGACGGGCGGGGGAGCGCGGACGCCGCGCACGGCGCCGCGCAGCCCTCGTCGTCCGATCGGCCCGAGGGCCCCGATGGGACCCTCGAGCTGCGCTCCCTCCACGCGGAGCTCGCGGACCACGCGGCGCGCACCGAGGAATGGCTCGACTCGCAGCACGAGACCCTCACCTCGGTCGTCCAGACCCATCTCGCGCTCCAGGACCAGCACCTGAACGTGGTGATGCGCAAGCTCGCCGGCTGGGCCGCGGTGGTGTCGATCCCCACGCTGGTCACGGGATGGTTCGGGATCAACGTGCCCTACCCGGGCTTCGGGTCGCCGGTGGGGCTCGTGATCGCGGCCGTGCTCGTGCTGGTGCCCACGCTCGCGGTCGGGATCCTCATGCGCCGCGCCCGCTGGATCTGAGCGCGTGGGCCCCGCGCGACCGCGCCGCAGCGCGCGCGGATGCGACGCGGCACCCGCTCCCGCCGGGGCCGACGCACCTGTGCATCCTGCGCGCCTGCTTGACTCGCGGGCGAGCACGGCGCATTCTGTTCCCTGATCGAGAGCTGTTCCTGTCGACTGCTCCCGTCGGCGATACCGCACCGATGGTGCGACGTGAGAGGCCGGGCCCCGTGCCCGCCCCGCCGCTGGGGCCCGACGCCGCGAGGCGCCGGGTGACGAGAACCAGACAGGAGGCTCCGCCCTCCGCGCCAGGCATATGGCGGTCGACGCGGATGGACCCTCCGCGCTCGCGGTGTTGCGTCCATCCGTGATCTTCTGTATGCTCTCTCTTTGCGCTGTGTCGTCTTCGATCGTCAGCCCGCCGAACCCCCTGGAGCCCCTGCGGGCACCGCTGGGTCCATGCGAGGCGCAGAGCCGCTGACCCTCTGCTCGACCTGGGAGGACGCCGCCGCGCGGTCCACTGTCACCGGCCTGTGGAAGGACCACCCTTGGCTGCCTCGAGCACCGATCGAACCCCTGACATCGCCCTGCGCACGGCGTCGCCGCGCGTCACCTTCGCCAAGCTCGGCGATCCGCTCCAGGTCCCCGACCTGCTGAGCCTCCAGACCACCTCCTTCGACTGGCTGCTCGGCAACGAGCGCTGGCAGGAGCGCGCCGCCGAGGCGGCGTCCGCGGGACGCGAGGACGTCCCGCAGACCTCCGGTCTGGCCGACATCTTCGAGGAGATCTCCCCGATCGAGGACTTCGCCGGCAACATGGCGCTGTCCTTCCGCGACCACACCTTCGACGACCCGAAGTACACGGTCGAGGAGTGCAAGGAGAAGGACCTCACCTACTCCGCCCCGCTGTACGTGATCGCCGAGTTCATGAACAACGAGACCGGCGAGATCAAGACCCAGACGGTCTTCATGGGCGACTTCCCGCTCATGACCGACAAGGGCACCTTCATCATCAACGGCACCGAGCGCGTGGTCGTCTCGCAGCTCGTGCGCTCGCCCGGCGTCTACTTCGACGAGAGCGTCGACAAGACCAGCGACAAGCACATCTTCGGCGCGAAGATGATCCCCTCGCGCGGCGCCTGGCTCGAGTTCGAGGTCGACAAGCGCGATCAGGTCGGCGTGCGCATCGACCGCAAGCGCAAGCAGTCCGTCACCACGCTGCTGCAGGCGCTCGGCATGTCCCAGAGCGAGATCCTCGACGAGTTCGGCGAGTTCGAGTCCATGCGCTCGACCCTCGAGAAGGACCGCACGACCTCGCAGGACGAGGCCCTGCTGGACATCTACCGCAAGCAGCGCCCGGGCGAGCCGCCCACGCGTGATGCCGGCGAGGCGATGCTCAACAACCTCTACTTCAACGACAAGCGCTACGACCTCGCGAAGGTCGGCCGCTACAAGATCGGCAAGAAGCTCGGCGTCGAGGCCCCTCTCTCGCAGTCCACGCTGACCCTCGAGGACATCGTCGCGACCATCAAGTACCTGGTGGCCCTGCACGACGGACTCGGGGAGACCACGAGCGCCGACGGCCAGACCCTCCGGGTCGAGACCGACGACATCGACCACTTCGGCAACCGTCGCATCCGCGCGGTGGGCGAGCTGATCCAGAACCAGGTCCGCACGGGCCTGTCGCGCATGGAGCGCGTCGTGCGCGAGCGCATGACCACGCAGGACGTCGAGGCGATCACCCCGCTGACCCTGATCAACATCCGCCCGGTGACGGCGGCGATCAAGGAGTTCTTCGGCACCTCGCAGCTCTCGCAGTTCATGGACCAGAACAACCCGCTGTCGGGCCTGACCCACAAGCGCCGCCTCTCGGCGCTGGGCCCGGGCGGCCTCTCGCGCGACCGCGCGGGCATGGAGGTCCGCGACGTCCACCCGAGCCACTACGGCCGCATGTGCCCGATCGAGACCCCTGAGGGCCCGAACATCGGCCTCATCGGCTCGCTCGCGACCTTCGCGCGCATCAACCCGTTCGGCTTCGTCGAGACCCCGTACCGCAAGGTCACGAAGGGCGAGGTCACCGACGAGATCGTCTACCTGACGGCCGACGACGAGGACCGCCACGTCATCGCGCAGGCCAACGCCCCGCTGAACGAGGACGGCACCTTCGTCGAGGAGACCGTGCTCTCGCGCCTCACCGGCGGCGAGCCCGAGCTCGTCCCCGCCGACGAGGTGGACTACATGGACGTCTCGGCCCGCCAGATGGTGTCGGTCGCGACCGCCATGATCCCGTTCCTCGAGCACGACGACGCGAACCGCGCCCTCATGGGCTCGAACATGCAGCGCCAGGCCGTGCCGCTCATGCGCACGGAGATGCCGCTGGTCGGCACCGGCATGGAGCGTCGCGCCGCGGTCGACGCGGGCGATGTGATCGTCGCCGAGAAGCCCGGTGTGATCGAGGACCTCTCGGCCGACCTCATCTCGGTCATGGCCGACGACGGCACCCGTCAGACCTACCCGATCGGGAAGTTCGACCGCTCCAACGCGGGCAACTGCTACAACCACCGCGTGCTGTGGAACGAGGGCGACCGCGTCGAGGCCGGCTCGGTCCTGGCCGACGGCCCGTCGACGGAGGAGGGCGAGCTCGCGCTCGGCAAGAACCTCCTGGTCGCGTTCATGTCGTGGGAGGGCCACAACTACGAGGACGGCATCATCCTGTCCTCGCGCATGGTCCAGGACGACGTCCTCACCTCGATCCACATCGAGGAGCACGAGGTCGACGCCCGCGACACCAAGCTCGGCCGCGAGGAGATCACCCGCGACATCCCCAACGTCGGCGACGACGTCCTGGCGGACCTCGACGAGCGCGGCATCATCCGCATCGGCGCCGAGGTCGAGGCCGGGGACATCCTGGTCGGCAAGGTGACCCCGAAGGGCGAGACCGAGCTGACCCCCGAGGAGCGCCTGCTGCGCGCGATCTTCGGCGAGAAGGCCCGCGAGGTGCGCGACACCTCGCTGCGCGTCCCCCACGGCGAGTCCGGCACCGTCATCGGCGTCCGGGTGTTCACCGAGGAGGACGAGTCCGAGATCCTGCCCACCGGCGTCAACGAGATGGTCCGCGTGTACGTGGCCCAGAAGCGCAAGATCACGGACGGCGACAAGCTCTCCGGCCGCCACGGCAACAAGGGCGTCATCGCCAAGATCCTGCCCGTGGAGGACATGCCCTTCCTCGAGGACGGCACCCCGGTCGACATCATCCTCAACCCGATGGGCGTGCCCGGTCGCATGAACATCGGCCAGGTGATGGAGGTCCACCTGGGGTGGGTCGCGAAGAACGGCTGGTCGCTGGACCCGAAGTCCGACGCCGCCAAGGACCTGCCCGACGCGGCGCTGACCGGCGAGCCGGGCACCCCCGTCGCCGTACCGGTGTTCGACGGCCTGTCCGGCACCGAGCTCGAGGGCCTGATCGCGAACCACACCCCGAACCGGGACGGCGAGCGGATGGTCAAGGAGGACGGCAAGGCGCAGCTGTTCGACGGCCGCTCCGGCGAGCCGTTCCCGAAGCCGATCTCCGTGGGCTACATGTACATCCTGAAGCTCCACCACCTGGTCGACGACAAGCTGCACGCCCGTTCGACCGGCCCCTACTCGATGATCACGCAGCAGCCGCTGGGCGGTAAGGCCCAGTTCGGCGGCCAGCGCTTCGGTGAGATGGAGGTCTGGGCGATGGAGGCGTACGGCGCCGCCTACGCCCTCCAGGAGCTCCTGACCATCAAGTCGGACGACATCCCCGGCCGTGTGAAGGTCTACGAGTCCATCGTCAAGGGAGAGAACGTCCCCGAGCCGGGCATCCCGGAGTCCTTCCGCGTGCTCCTCAAGGAGATGCAGTCCCTGTGCCTGAACGTGGAGGTGCTGTCCAGCGACGGCACCGCCCAGGAGGTGCAGGAGAACGACGAGGAGGTGTTCCGGGCCGCGGAGGAGCTCGGCATCGACCTGTCCCGCCGTCCCCACGAGGGCGTCGGCTCCATCGAAGAGGTCTGAGGCCCGAGCCCGGGGGAGCGCGGCCGCACAGGCCGCCCTCCCGGGCCCGCCCCCGACCCTCAGACAGCGATTCGACCCGACTTCAGATTCGAGAGAAGGACACCTGTGCTCGACGTCAACACCTTCGACGAGCTGCGCATCGGCCTCGCGACCGCGGACGATATCCGCACCTGGTCCCATGGCGAGGTCAAGAAGCCCGAGACCATCAACTACCGCACCCTCAAGCCCGAGATGGACGGCCTGTTCTGCGAGCGCATCTTCGGTCCCACCCGGGACTGGGAGTGCTACTGCGGGAAGTACAAGCGCGTCCGCTTCAAGGGCATCGTCTGCGAGCGCTGCGGCGTGGAGGTCACCAAGTCCTCCGTGCGCCGTGAGCGCATGGGCCACGTGGAGCTCGCCGCCCCGGTGACCCACATCTGGTACTTCAAGGGCGTGCCGAGCCGCCTCGGCTACCTGCTGGACCTGGCCCCCAAGGACCTCGAGAAGGTCATCTACTTCGCCGCGTACATGATCACCGCGGTCGACGAGGATGCCCGCCACGAGGACCTGCCCGATCTGCAGGCCCGCTACGACCTCGAGGTCAAGGAGCTCGAGAACGAGCGCGACGCGGCCATCAACGACCGCGCCGTCTCCGCCGAGCAGGACCTCGCCAAGCTCGAGGAGGAGGGTGCCAAGGCCGACGCGAAGCGCAAGGTCCGCGACTCCTCCGAGCGCGAGCAGGCGCAGATCCGCAAGAAGTACGACGCCGAGATCGCCCGCGTCACCGCGATCTGGGACCGCTTCAAGAGCCTCAAGGTCGCCGACCTCGAGGGCGACGAGCAGCTGTACCGCGCCATGAAGCTGCGCTACGGCACGTACTTCGAGGGCGGCATGGGCGCCGAGGCGATCCAGCAGCGTCTGCGCGACTTCGACCTCGAGGCCGAGGCCGCCACCCTGCGCGAGGTCATCGCCACCGGCAAGGGCCAGAAGAAGGCCCGCGCGCTCAAGCGCCTCAAGGTCGTCACCGCGTTCCGGTCCACCACCAACTCGCCCGAGGGCATGGTGCTCGACTGCGTCCCGGTGATCCCCCCGGATCTGCGTCCGATGGTGCAGCTGGACGGCGGCCGCTTCGCGACCTCCGACCTCAACGACCTGTACCGCCGCGTGATCAACCGCAACAACCGCCTCAAGCGGCTGCTCGATCTCGGTGCGCCCGAGATCATCGTGAACAACGAGAAGCGCATGCTGCAGGAGTCGGTCGACTCGCTGTTCGACAACGGCCGCCGCGGGCGTCCGGTGACCGGCCCGGGCAACCGCCCGCTGAAGTCGCTCTCCGACATGCTCAAGGGCAAGCAGGGCCGCTTCCGCCAGAACCTGCTGGGCAAGCGCGTGGACTACTCGGGCCGCTCGGTCATCGTGAACGGTCCGCAGCTCCACCTGCACCAGTGCGGTCTGCCCAAGGGCATGGCGCTCGAGCTGTTCAAGCCCTTCGTCATGAAGCGGCTCGTGGACCTCTCCCACGCGCAGAACGTGAAGGCCGCCAAGCGGATGGTCGAGCGTGCGCGCCCCGAGGTCTGGGACGTGCTCGAGGAGGTCATCACCGAGCACCCGGTGCTGCTGAACCGTGCGCCCACCCTGCACCGCCTGGGCATCCAGGCCTTCGAGCCGCAGCTCGTCGAGGGCAAGGCCATCCACCTGCACCCGCTCGTGTGCGCCGCCTTCAACGCGGACTTCGACGGCGACCAGATGGCGGTCCACCTGCCCCTGAGCGCCGAGGCGCAGGCCGAGGCCCGCATCCTCATGCTCTCGAGCAACAACATCCTCAAGCCGTCGGACGGCCGTCCGGTGACCATGCCCGCGCAGGACATGATCATCGGTCTGTACCACCTGACGACGGTCCGCGAGGACGCGAAGGGTGCCGGCCGCAGCTTCTCCTCGATCGCCGAGGCGATCATGGCGAACGACGCCGGCGACCTCGAGCTCAACGCCCCGGTGCGCATCCGCTTCGAGGACGTCGTGCCGCCGCGCGGCTGGGAGGCCCCCGAGGGCTGGACCGAGGGTGACCCGATCACGCTCGAGACCACGCTCGGCACGGTCTACTTCAACGAGACCCTTCCCGTGGACTTCCCCTACGTGGAGGGCCAGGTCGGCAAGAAGCGCCTGGGCGGGATCGTCAACGAGCTCGCCGAGCGCTACGAGAAGGGGCAGGTCGCCGCGTCGCTCGATGCGCTCAAGTCCTACGGCTTCTCGTGGTCGACGCGCAGCGGCGTCTCCTTCGCCTTCTCCGACGTCATCGCGCCGGAGGACAAGCAGGAGATCCTCTCGAAGTACGAGGACCAGGCCGCCCGCATCCAGGAGAACCGCGACCTCGGTCTGGTCTCCGAGGCGGAGCGCAACGCCGAGCTGATCGACGTCTGGTCCAAGGCGACCAACGAGGTCGACGCCTCCATGCAGAAGAACTTCGAGGAGACCCCGACCAACTCCATCTACCGGATGGTGAACTCGGGCGCTCGAGGCAACTGGATGCAGATCCGCCAGATCGCCGGCATGCGCGGCCTGGTGACGAACCCGAAGGGCGAGATCATCCCGCGCCCGATCCTCTCCAACTACAAGGAGGGGCTCTCGGTCCTGGAGTACTTCATCGCCTCGCACGGCTCGCGCAAGGGCCTCGCGGACACGGCGCTGAAGACCGCCCAGTCGGGCTACCTCACGCGTCGTCTGGTCGACGTCTCGCAGGACGTCATCGTCCGCGAGTCCGACTGCGGCACGTCCAAGGGCCTGACCCTGCAGATCGCCGCGGAGGAGGCCGGTGCGCTGGTCCCCGACGAGAACATCGAGACCACGGCGTACGGGCGGACCCTGGCGACCGCGGCCCTCGACCCCGAGGGCAACGAGGTCGCTCCGGCGGGCTCCGACGTGGGCGACGTGCTCATCGACCAGCTGGTCGCCGCGGGCGTCCGCGAGATCAAGGTGCGCTCCGTGCTCACCTGCGACTCCGCCGTCGGCACCTGCGCCCTGTGCTACGGCCGCTCCCTCGCGACCGGCCAGCTCGTGGACATCGGCGAGGCCGTCGGCATCGTCGCGGCCCAGTCGATCGGCGAGCCCGGCACGCAGCTGACCATGCGCACCTTCCACACCGGTGGTGTGGCCAGCGCCGACGGCGACATCACGCACGGTCTTCCGCGTGTGCAGGAGCTGTTCGAGGCCCGCACCCCGGCCGGCTTCGCGCCGATCACCGAGTCCGCGGGCCGCGTGGAGATCGAGGAGAACGAGAAGCAGCGTCGTCTGACGGTCACCCCCGACGACGGCACCGACCCGGTCACCTACAACGTGCCGCGCCGCGTCAGCCTGCTGGTCGCCGACGGCGACCACGTCGAGGTCGGCCAGCAGCTCTCCCAGGGCTCGGTCGATCCCAAGCAGGTGCTGCGCATCCTCGGCCCCCGTGCGGTGCAGAAGCACCTCGTGGACGAGGTCCAGAAGGTGTACATCAGCCAGGGCGTGGACATCCACGCCAAGCACATCGAGGTCATCGTGCGCCAGATGCTGCGTCGCGTGACGATCATCGAGTCGGGCGACACGGATCTGCTGCCCGGCGACTTCGCGGACCGCATCACCTTCGAGCGCGAGAACCGACGTGTGCTCTCCGAGGGCGGGCAGCCGGCATCCGGCCGTCCCGAGCTCATGGGCATCACGAAGGCCTCCCTCGCGACGGACTCGTGGCTCTCGGCCGCCTCCTTCCAGGAGACGACCCGCGTGCTCACCGAGGCCGCCCTGAACCGCAAGAGCGACCAGCTCATGGGGCTCAAGGAGAACGTGATCATCGGCAAGCTGATCCCCGCCGGCACCGGACTTCCCCGGTTCCGTCGGATCTCGGTCGAGCCGACGGACGAGGCGAAGGCGCAGATGTACCAGGTGCCGGGCTACGACGAGCTGGACTTCTCCGGCTACGGCGCGGGCGCGGTCAACCTCGACGACATCGACTACTCGGATCCCTTCCGCAGCGACTTCCGCTGAGGAAGCCCGGTCGGGTCGACGCGCTGATCGCGCCGTCGGCCCGCCGGTCCCGAGACCACCGCAGGGCGGTCCCACCACACGGTGGGGCCGCCCTGCGGCGTGTCACGGGGAGGTGGCTCGGCGTGCCCGCCACAGCC
>NZ_JAKRMO010000066.1:0-24009 GCF_022346485.1 Brachybacterium sp. ACRRE
CACGGGATGACCATCACCGCGGTGACCGAGACCCACATCCATGCCGACTTCCTCTCCGGCACCCGTGAGCTGGCCGCCGCCACCGGCGCCACCGCGTACGTCTCCGGCGAGGGTGGGGAGGGCTGGACCTACGGCTTCGAGGCCGAGCTGCTGCACGATCACGACACGATCCAGCTGGGCAACATCACCGTCGCCGCCCGCCACACCCCAGGCCACACCCCCGAGCACCTGTCCTACCTCGTCACCGACGGAGCCTTCACCGACCAGCCCGGCTACTACCTCACCGGTGACTTCGTGTTCTCCGGCGACCTGGGCCGCCCGGACCTGCTGGACGAGGCCGCCGGCATGGAGGACACCCGCTTCGAGGGCGCCAAGCAGCTGTTCGCCTCGCTGAAGAACGCCTTCCTCACCCTGCCCGACCATGTGCAGGTCTTCCCCGGCCACGGCGCCGGCTCGGCCTGCGGCAAGGCGCTCGGCGCTCTGCCCTCGACGACCGTCGGCTATGAGCGGAAGTTCGCCTGGTGGGCCACCTACCTCGAGCGCGACGACGAGCAGGGCTTCATCGACGAGCTGCTCGACGGCCAGCCCGACGCGCACGCCTACTTCGCCCGCATGAAGCGCCAGAACAAGCGGGGTCCCGCGATCCTCGGCGACCGGCCCACGCCGGGAGTGGTCGGCGTCGAAGAGCTCACCCGCGGGCTCGAGGACGGTACCTACGCCCTCATCGACACCCGTCCCGTGGACCAGGTCCACGCCGGGACCGTGCCTGGCGCGCTGAGCATCCCCTCGCTCGGCAAGGCCGCCACCCACATCGCCTGGGCCTTCGACCCCGAGACCGATGACGCCGAGCTCGTCGTCCTCGCCGAGGACGCCGAGACCGCCACCGAGTACGGCGATCACTTCGTGCGCGTGGGAGTGGACTCCCTGACCGGCTACGTCACCTCCCTCGACGGCCTGCCGACCACGGTCCCCGCGGTCGTCTCCCCGGCCCACCTGGAGGCGCTGCGCGCCGAGGACTCCACCGCCCTGCTGCTGGATGTGCGGAACCGCAGCGAGCACGCGGACGGCACCATCACCGGCGCCGAGCAGCTCTCGGCCGGGAAGGTGCTCTTCCACCAGGACGACCTGCCCGATCCCGGTGCGGGCCGCCTGATCACCTTCTGCCAGTCCGGTCTGCGCAACTCCGTGGCCGCCTCCGCGCTGCGCCGCGCGGGCCACGACGTGGTCGAACTCGACGGCAGCTACGCCGGATGGTCCCACTGGACCGCCCAGCAGCACGACCTCGCGACCACCGGGGAGGATGCCCGATGACGAATCCCCTGCAGATCGCCCCACGCACCGTCTCACCGGCCGAGCTCACCCGACGCCTCTCCGAGGACCCGGAACTCATGGTGGTCGATGTCCGCACTCCAGGCGAGTTCGAGACCACCCATATCCACGGCTCCTACAACGTGCCGCTGGACCTGCTCACCGAGCACACCGCCGACCTCGCCGAACGCATGCACGACCACGTCGTGCTGGTGTGCCAGTCCGGTGCCCGGGCGGGCAAGGCCTGCTCGGCTCTGCATGAGGCCGGCTTCGACGCGGTCGACGTGCTCGAGGGCGGCATCGCCGCCTACCAGGCAGCCGGCGGAACCGTGGTGCGCCGCGGAACCCGCTGGGCGATGGACCGCCAGGTCCGCATGACGGCCGGCTCCCTCGTCCTGCTCGGCACCCTGGCCGGCCAGCTGATCCACCCCCGCCTGGGACTGCTCGCCGGCGCCATCGGCGCGGGCCTGACCTACTCCGCCCTCAGCGACTCCTGCGCCATGGCCTCGGTCCTCTCGAAGATGCCCTGGAACCGCGTCGCACCGGACCCCTCCCTCGCAGCCCTCTTCGAGAAGGCACCCACGCAGGCCGCTTGAACCACCCCGCCATCACCGCTAGGAGAACCCCATGTGCAGAGCCACCACCTGCCGCACCTGCGGCAAGACCACCTGGGCCGGCTGCGGCCAGCACGTCGACCAGGTCATGAAGAACGTCCCCCGCCAGGACCGCTGCCCGGGCCACGCGAAGGAGGAATCCCGCGGAGGATTCTTCGCGCGGCTCCTCGGTCGCTGATCCCACCAAGCGCTCGACCTCAAACCGGGGCCCTCCACGAGCACTGACGCGCCCGTGGAGGGCCCCTCTCGGAGCAGAGCGCGCCGCACAGCATGGCGCGTATCAAACTAGGGCACTCCAGCGGAACAGTTACTGAGCGGTCGTTTACGGTTCCCGATAGGGCCCAAAAGTGCACTTTTGCGACACATCTGTCGCACTAGGTATACCCAAACGCGACACCCGCAATCGCGACATCGCCGCTGTTCCACAAGGTCCATTCCCGTGTTTTGACGCATGTCCCGGCTAGGGTCTTAGACATGAATGGAACACACCGGGCCCCGGGGCAGCGCGTCGCGTACCTCCGGGTCTCATCGGCCGGCCAGAACCTCGCGCGGCAGCTCGAGGCGGTGGGGGAGTGCGACCAGACCTTCACCGAGAAGCAGTCCGGCAAGAGCGCGACCGACCGTCCGCAGTTGCAGGCACTCATCCGGCACGTCCGCCGCGGCGACCACGTCGTCGTCGCCTCCATGGACCGCCTGGCCCGGTCGGTCATCGACCTCAACGACATCGTCCAGCAGATCACCGGTGACCCGACCGAGCACACCGAGCAGCGCCCCCGGAAGGGCGCGAGCGTCGAGTTCCTCAAGGAGCGGCTCGCCTTCGAGCCCGGACACTCAGACCCGATGGCCGCGTTCCAGCTGAACATGATGGGCGCCTTCGCGCAGTTCGAGCGCGAACTCATCCGCCAGCGCCAGGCCGAAGGCATCGCCGCCGCGAAGAAGCGCGGCGCCTACAAGGGCCGACCCCGCAGACTCGAGAGCGACCAGATCCGCTCCGTCCGCAACGCCGCCCTAGCCGGCACCCCCAAAGCCCAAATCGCCCGTGAACACAACATCAGCCGATCCACGCTGTACCGCTACCTTGAGCGTTCCGTTTCCCCACTCGATGAATGACGGCGCAGAGACAAACGGACGTGCGCGCTGGCGCGCATCGACCTCAAGCTGGGTGAGCCGGAGCGTTCGACTGTCGTCGCCCAGTGCGACGATGAGATATGCCTCTACGCAGCCCTCGTTACCTGAACCGCACCGACTTCTACGATCACGCCGACTACCACGACATCGACATCCCTCGCCGAGTCGAGATCTTGGCCCGAACCAGTACTAACCGAAGCGGGGGAGCCAAGCTCGGCCTCCAGTCGATCGGACTCCCCATCGGGCTCGAGGGGCAGCTCGGCGACAGCGTCGAGCTGCAGAGCGCCTACGTGCTCGAAGTGGGAGAGAAATCGTCCTTCAGCAGAGTTCTCGACGCCATGGAGGACGAAGGACAAGCCGCGCTGACGAGGCTCCCGCTTCCCGGCGGAGAAGATCAGCGGTGGGTGACCAGTCGTGACCAACTCGTCGAGCTGACGGGAACCATGAAGCTAAGCCCCGTCAGCTCCATCGGGAAGATCATGAACGTGATGTTCCAGCTCGTGGGACACAAGGACATTGACCTCAATGAGATTTTCTCCAGGCCGTCGTCGGAGGCCACTGGGCGGCCCTCGCCCGATGAAGCCGACGGCGAGAACCTAGCCGCCGACGAGCCGACGGCCCCCACCGACCCCGAGAACATCCCGGCGCAAGCACAGGAGATCTTTAAAGCTGTGTACCTGCGCAACGAGATCCCCGAGATCCCGACCCTGTTCAAGCTCGAACTCGACGAAGAAGATGCTCCATGGAGCGTGTTCATCAACTGCGAGCCCGGCCACTTCGTCGGTGATGGCGCTGCCGCCACGGACTCCATTGAGGGCGAGGTCACCGTGGTGGGTGTCGTTCGGGAGTTCGTCGGTGAAGACCCCTCTGATGGGTTCATCTCCACTGAGCCGTGGACCCTCCACGGTTGGGAGCGGACGATGCGGGCGATGCTCCGTACCCGGATGGACGACCTGGTGCAGTCCCTCATCCCGCAGTTCGATCCGGGCTGGCAGGCCGGGGATGAGAGCTACTACATCAAGGGTCCCGCCGTCGTCATCGATGCTGTCGCAATCTTCTGACTTCGCCGAGCATCACTACGCGACCGCCCCGATCACTCTCCGGACCGGCGAGTCGTCTGCTTGGGCGAATGCCGCATCGAAAACAGCCTCACGACCACGCCGGAGGCATCTACTTGTGACCGGCAACGACCGATCTCCGTCGTTGGGACACCCCGACACCTCCGTTAGCGCTGGGCGAATACATCGGCAGCCGACACCATCGCGCTGCCGAGTCCCCATACCCGCCACGTGCCGTCTTCCATGCGTACGAGGGTCGCGACGACGGACGGAACCATGGAGGGGGCGAAAACCTGTACCGGTGTTGGTGCTTCTGGCACGAAGCGCATGAAGGCGAGGTCATCGGGAGCATCCACAGCCCGCAGAACCCTGGAGGCTGCCGCCATCCCGGACAGGCGGTCCTGCGCCCACTTGTAGTCCCCGAATGCAGCGGGATTCGCTGAGAACATCCTTGTCGCCTCGAGGTCACCCTCAATGAGGCTGCCCCACCATGCCAGCAGGATCCTCTCGGGTCGCGTGGCGTCGTCAGGATCTCCGAAGGCAGTCAGCGCTTCCTCGGGTACAGCCTCGACTAGGGCAGGAACCGGACTGAGGTCTTCGGCGATTGTGGCCGTGAGGGCTGCGACGTTGGCGAACGTTGGAGCGACCCGGGTGAGGCTTGCGAGGAAATCATTCAGGCTTTCTGGCGGTCTGCGAAATGCGGCAACTTCGCTCTCGAGTACTGCCGTGACCTCGCGGGGATGTTCGGTGAGTAGTCGCAGAAGCAACTGCTCCGGATGTATGACCTGGATTCCGTGCTCGAACGCCGACTCTGGCGGGAAGTCGCGCAGGTTAAAAGTTACGAGGGTATCGGCCTTTGCGGCGACGGCTGCCGCCAGGACATGACGGTCTTTCGGATGGCACCGCATCGAATCGATGAGGTGTTCGTGCCCCTCGACCATACTCTCTGCCCCGAACCCGTCCCGCATCGCCGAAACGCGCCTCTCGGCCGCGGCTGGGCTGATTCCTCCGGCGCCCGGCAGGTTCCGCTGCACCTCGTCGAGGATCTGCTCAGACCACAGTGGCGTAAAGAGCTCGGCCTCGGCCAGCCAAAGGAGCGTGGTGGCCAATCGGATGGGGATCAAGGCGCAGGCGTCGAGCAGGACTGCCGGTCGACTCATCGAGTTCGGCCTGGGAGGTAGTCCGCCGGCATCTGATCGTCGATGTCCTGGGCGAGCGCGTGGACCGCTCTGTTGCGCGCGCGGCGCCGCTGTTCCTGGTAGCGCCGCACCTCGACTGCCGGGATTCGGCGGTGCACGGCCGAACCGGACGCCCTTAGTTCACCTTTGTCGACAAGGCGTGTCACCGTTGTGCGGCTAACTCCGAGGATCTCGGCGACCTGACCGGTGCTTAGAAGATCGTCGGCTGGGAAGATCACCGCGTCGGGGCTGGACTCCATTACGTCGAGGGCGCGCATGAGTACTGCACGCGCCGCGGGCGGGATCCCGATGGGAGCGCCGTCGCCGGCCCGGAGGTCGCCGTTGAGTGCGTCCCGGAGGGCGGCGGCTTGGTCGTGTGCAAGTGCGCCAGTCATGGACACAGTCTACCCAAACGATCAAAACGTCCACCAGGGTGAGCGCCGCTCATTCTCTCGAGCCCATGGCACGAGCCCGATAGAGGGTCGCCGCGGAGTCCATGTGGTCGTTGCATCCATGGATCGTCTGGCACGCTCGGTCATCGACCTGAACGGCGTCGTTCAGCAGATCACCGGCGCTCCCGCCGAGCAGCGCCCTCTCGGGCACGCTCGAAGTTCAATCGCGCGTGAGCACGGCATTAGTCGGTCAACGCTGTATCGATACCTCGAGCAGCCTGAGTTGCCGCTGTAGGACCAGCATCGACTGAGCGTCGTCAGACTATGGCTGCGCCGATGGCAGCAAGGCTCTGGATGACTGCTCCTCCGGCTGCGCTACCCGCGGCGCCAGCGGCGGCCATGGTTGCTTTCGTGATGAGCTGGTGCAGAACTCCCGTCTCGGCCTGGTCAGCAGCCGCAGCTTCAAGCTCATCGACCGCTGCCGAGACCTCGGTGCGCACGCGCTCATCGAGGTCCTCCTGGGCGAGGACTTCGCGGGTGGCTGCGATGCCCTCGTTGATGCGCTCGACCTGGGCATTGGTGATCGTGATGTTCTGGACGGTGTGGTCGCCGGTTTGAACGGCCCCGCCGTCATTGTGGAAGGTCTGGGCCTGAATGCCGATGCGCTGATCGAAGTTGGTCGTCTGCCCGTGATCGAATAGGCCGCTTGTAAGCAGGACGTCCGGGCGCATGAGGGCGGTTCTGCCACGAGAGGTGATCTCTACCCGCAGGTGTGAAGCCTGCAGCGTGTTGAGCGATTTGGTGTGCTTCGTGTCTTCGAGAAGATCGAGCGCCTGCTCTCGCTCATCGAGTGCGACGGGTGTGTGTCCGTCCTCGTGGAGGTCCCAGCTCATCCAGTCGTCGCGAGTTGCTTCGCCGCCGGCCGCCTTGAGGTTTTCGAGGATGGTACGCATGGTGTGCTCAAGCCGGAGCTGTCCCTCCTCGAGGGATGCCCGCAGTCCTGCGGCGATTCGAGTCCCCTCGGGGGTCAGCCGCCAGCCGCCCGACACGCGGCCGCTCGAGTCCGCCAGGTCTGCGTCACTCAACTTGCCGAGCTGATAGAGCACGTCTCGCTCCGTCATGTCGGAAGATTCCGCGAGCCTCTGATGCGCTGCGTAGCCGCCGGGGACCCCGGCGGTGACCTCAGCGAGCTTGAGTAGCAACTCACCCCTGCCGGACTGGTGAAGCTGGGCGTGAGTGTGGCTGTCGTTCATGCTGCCTCCTTCAAACGGTGACGGTATGGATCCACCCTCGCGGAGAGGTCCGACAGTCCAAGCGACCTGGGGCCTATCGGTGCTTACTCGGCCGTCATGTCGGCGTATCTCTCGAAGAGGATCCGCGCCCGTTCCTCGTTCGTGGTCACTCGGCTCTTGGCGCCGAAGGCCCGGTCGACGAGCCGATCGAGCCTGTCGTGCGCCGCAACCAGGGAAGGGTCCATCGCGAGCGGGCTGTAGTGCTGGGCCAGGGAGCGCTCCGGGTGGAGGTCTCGAGCTTCGAGAACATCATGACCCGCGGCGGCGATCGCTGTCCGGTCGGACTCTGCGAGCTCGGGGAGCGGGACGGTGTACCAGGTCAGAGTGGACGCGAAGCGGAGGTCGGACTTGATGCGGCCACCGATGGCCTTCTGCCAGGTGATGAACATACTGGAGGACATGATCGCGAACTGGAACCCGTCTGGGTCCTCGATCGTGAAGTTGGCGTCGCCGGCGATGACGTCTGCGTCGAACAGGGCGACGGTGAAGTAGCGGCGCGCTTCGGAGACATGGCGGGGGACGCACACGAACGAGGTGTCCTGCTTGGCGAGCTGCCGAAACAGATGGTGATGTGGGTAGTCCCGCGTGGAGGCAGCCTTCGATGCTGCGCGGAACGCGCGGACTGCTTCGACGCGGTCGCGGAGGATGCGGGAGCGGGTGAGGTCTGCAGGATCCATGCCATCAAGCCAGAGGCACCAGCGGTCCTCGTTGTGGAGGAGCTCGCGGGCGCCCACGTACTTGTGGACGTACTTCGCCGCGATCGGGTCTGCCATCACCTCGGCGTACTGCTCGGGTTCGATGATGAAGTTGCCATCGTCGGTCGGCATCGAGCCCCGCCATGTCTTTGAGAGGCTCGGGCTGAGCATGTCGGAGCGCTTCTCGACCAGGATGTTTTTCGCGTCCTGGAGGTAGGCGTTGATGCCGATCTTGACGGGCACTTCGCGGGGTGCGGCCTTGGGCCGGTCGTACTCGAACAAGCGAGGGGTGGTCTTGGTGTTCTGGGTGTGGCCGACGATGACGCAGTGCACGGCTGCCGCGCCGGGGGCCTCACTGGACCAAGCGAAGGTCTGATGAGCGAATTTGATGCGCCAGCCGCCCTCGAAGATCCAGCCGTAGAGGCGGGGGACCTGGTCTCCCTGCGTGACGGAGTTGGTACTCACGAACGCCCACTCGCCTCGGTAGCGGTAGTCGGTGAACAGGTCCAGGGTCTTGGCGTGCCAGCCGGTCACGTAGTCCATACGGGAGAGGACGCGGTCTCCGCCCCAGGCGTTGCGGAGGTCGGCGAGCTGGTCGGCGCCGCGGGTGTTGTCACCGAGGAAGGGAGGGTTGCCCATCACGTACAGCGACGAGGTGGCCGGGACGACATCGCGCCAGTCGGTCTGCAGGGCATTGCCGACGGTGATGCGTGCGGAGTCCTGGAGGGGGAGCATTGGTACGGCGTAGCCGAGGGTGAGGTTCACGGCCTGGTTGGCCTGGTGCTCGACGAGGAACATCGCGGTGCGGGCGATAGTGGCTGGCCACTCCTCGAGCTCGATCCCGTAGAACTGCGACAGCTTCACGTGCACCCGATCGCCGGCATCCAGAGACAGCTGAGCCCGGGACGGGTCGAGGTGTTGAAGGCGCTCGTGGATGCGGAGCTCGAGGGCGCGCAGCTCCCGGTAGGCGATGATCAGGAAGTTCCCGCATCCGCAGGCTGGGTCCAGGAACGACAGCGACCCCAGGTGCTCGAGCAGCTTCTCCAGCTCGCGCTTCTTGGCGTGGGCCTTGGTGAACTGGTCCTCGAGCTCGTCGAGGAACAGGGGGCGGATGAGCTTGAGGATGTTGGTCTCGGTCGTGTAGTGCTCGCCGAGCTCGCGCCGGGCCTTCTTGGACTTCACAGCCTGGAACAGGGAACCGAAGATCGCGGGGGAGATGGAGGACCAGTTGAAGTACGCGGCCTGCAGCAGCAGCTCGCGGGAGGCCCGGTCGAAGTAGGGGATCTCCACGGCCTCACCGAACACGGAGCCGTTGACGTAGGGGAACGCCTGGATCAGCTCATCGACGCGCCCGTACCGCTTGTCCTCGGGCTTGTTCAGGGCCTGGTAGAGCGTGGTCAGCTGCGCGCCGAGGTCGGAGCCGTCTTCGCTGGTGCGCTCTTCGATGTACCGGGAGAACAGGTCGCGCTCCCAGAGACCGGAGTCGTCGGCGTACAGGCAGAACAGGGTACGGATCAGGAAGATCGAGGCCTGGTGCTCGTCGTACCCGGTGGACTCGAGGTGCTCATACAGCCTGGCCATCAGCTGCGCGGCCTTGATCGACGCGGCCTCCTGCTCGAGGGAGCCGAACTTCGCCCGCCGGTAACCGGCAAGGAACATCAGATCCTCGACGTGCGCGGGCAGCCCCTCGAGCGGGAACTCCAGCAGCTCGGTCTCGGGAGAGTCGGCGGCGAGATCGAGCAGCCGGAAGCGCTTGAAGTCGCTGGTGATCACGAAGTCAGGCCGCTCATGCTCGGTCAGGGACTCCATGTAGTCCAGCGCCTGAGCCTCCGCTTTAGCGAGGTCGGCGCCCGTGGACTTCATCTCGATCAGCGCGGTGCCAGAGATCAGCGCGTCGATGTAGCCCTGACCGCCGGTGGAGGCGCGCTGGGCGCGCTTCTCATAGAGCGCCGCGCCGGAACGGGTGATGCCGAAGACCCGCAGCAGATCCCGGACGAAGGACTGGGCTTCCCCGCGCTCGTAACCCTCCGCGTCGCGCCACTGCGCGACGAACGCCCCTGCTCGGGAGCGGATATCGGGCAGCACGAGAGGCTTCTGGCTCATGGGTACATGATCTCAGGCCGTACTACCCGGCGGTCACGTTCTCGCGCGACCGCTTAGAGCGCGACACGCCGGGAGATTCCTTGGGATACGGAATCGCGCGCCTGTGTGCCCGCGCAATTAGGGGGGAAGCGTCCTGGCACGTCATAGGAGAAAGTGCTGTGCGTGTACGCAACGCGAAATCCCTACATGTTGGGTCGGGGAAGCCTTCTCGCCCAACATGTAGGGGTGAGTGTCGGGCTCGCTCGGTAGAATGTGGGCGGCTGGGGATACCAACGCCAGCCACTGATCGGCGAACCTCGGACGTCACTGTAGGAAGTGGATCCCGAGAGTATCAGGCACCGTGCCTGCTGCCGGAGAAAGGAGACGGAAATGGCCAAGAGTCGATCCGTCACCAGGAGCGCTCGTACGGGGCGCTTCGTCACTAAGTCCCACGCGAAGCGGTCGCCGCGCACGACGACCACCGAGCGAGTGGGGCCCGGGACCTCCAACAGCCGCCAGGTGACGCGGTCCGCTAGCTCGGGCCGGTTCGTCACCACGCGATGGGGCGACCAGAACCCCGGGGGGACGGTCAGACAGAAGGTCTGACCTGACGCGGGTGGATGGCGCCATGTAGCGCCATCCACCCCTTCTCTCGAGAGCGGTCCGTGCCGGGGTGTCCAGCGCTTCGATTGTATCGTTTGCTCTTTACTTGATACTGCAAAAGTCGCTCCTAGGGGCTACAGTTGCAGTATTGGATGCAGTGGGGGTGGTCGATGCGTGCGAGTGATGCGCTGACTGTGTTGGAGCAGTTGGGGTCGGGGCAGTGGGGTTTGGTGACCACTGCTCAGGCTGCTGCTCTTGGGGTGAGCCGTGCAGATCTAGGTCGGCTTATGGGCGCTGGGTCTGTGCAACGAGTGCGGCACGGGGTGTACGCGCTGGCGTCGGCTGGTTACGGGCCCTTGCAGGACCTGCAGGCGGCGTGGCTGGCGACCGATCCCCGCACGGCGGGGGAGACCAGGGTGATGGAAGGCGATGAACTCGTCGTATCGCATGTCTCAGCGGCCCAGGTGCACGGGCTCGGTGACTTGATCGCGGTCGCGCATGAGTTCACATCGCCGCGGCGACGACAGACGGCACAGCCTGACGTGCGGTTCCACCGCCTCGACCTGCCGGACGAAGACCGTGCGGTGGTGGACGCGCTGCCAGTGACGTCGGTAGAGCGGACGGTCGCCGACTTGGTGGCCTCGGCGACTGACTTCGATCATCTCGCGTCGGTGGTGCGTGATGCGTTATCGCTCCCGGACGTGCGTCACGAGGAGCTTGCTGCGCGCCTGGACGCCGGCGCCGGCCACTACGGCTTCGCGGACGGCCACGAGCTCGTCAGCGCGTGCCTGGAGAGTGCAGGGCTACCGCCTGTCGCCGCGAATCTTGTTTCCAGCGAGGCGTTTCTTCGATCGCTGGTAGAACCGCTCAGTCGCCAGCTCGTCGAGAGCATCCAGGGGACGTTCACGCGTCACCTCCTGCAGGGCGGGGCGGGGGCCGCGCCCACGATGCAAAACCTGCAGAAGGCCATCTCGCTGGACCACCTCACTGGTCCCATCGCTGAGCTGATGCGTCAAAACTCCGCACTGTTCGCGCCACCGAACTCGCAACTCACCGCGATGGCGCTGCAGCACCTCGCCGCCTCCAGTCCATGGACCAAAGCCGTCGAGACAGGCATCGCAGCGAGCAGGGCCTCGGATGACATGAGCGAACGCCACGAGCGCGAGGACGACGTGCCTGAAGACAGCAACCATGACGATGGAGAAAAGGAACAGCGCACCGATGGCGAGGACTAGACCAGCCCCCAGCTCTCCGGCGGCGCTACGTGCGTCGCTGAACAGTCTGCTGACGAACGAGGCTCGGCGACGCGGCGTGACGGTCGAGGTGGTGCGCAAGCAGTACATCTTCGCGGTGTTCTTCCGCCGTGTGTTCGCCCGCGAAAACACGGGATGGATGCTGCTGGGCGGCAACGCTCTGTTGATCCGCACGGGCGGTGGGCGGTTCACCCGGGACATCGACCTCGCTCGTGAGAGCGGATGGGAGAGCCCGGAGGAGTTACTTACCGAGCTCCGTGACCTCATCACTGGCGGCCCCGCGGACGGGTTCCGTTTTGAGGTGACGGGGATGCTCGAGCACGACCGCACCGACGCGTACGGGTACGGGACGGCTACGTCCAAAATTGGTGTCAGGTCATTTCTCGGGGCGGTTCCGTTCGAACCGTTCTCGATCGACGTCAGCGTACGTCGACACATCGAAGGACCGGTGGATCACATCGCGCCGATGCGGGTCATCGATCACCCATCACTGACAGCCTTGCCGCTGATCCCGACAGTGCCTGTGGAGAACCATCTAGCAGACAAGATCTGCGCGATGTACGAGCCGCACGAGAGCGGCGTCTCGACGCGCTACCGCGATCTCGCAGACATCGTGCGCATCATCAAAGACCTCCGATTCGATGCAGGCCGCCTGGACGAGCTCCTCGAGCACGAGAGTCGCCGACGCCGCATCCAGCGCCCCCTAATGATGACATCACCCGGCAACCGGTGGGCCACCGAGTACGAGAACGCGGCGCGCGACTTCGCCGAGTTTCCAGTTGAACTGCGATCACTTGATGCCTCGCTCGCGTACACCAGCGGCTGCTTAACCGATGTGCTGGCGCGCCATCGCCGCGCCGGGACGTGGGACCCCGAGGCGCAGGCGTGGACGTGAGGAGTAGAGGCGGCACTGAACGCTTCCACCCCTCAGCGCATCGCTGGTGTCCTCATAGTGGGAGGCCCGCCGGCGACAGCGAGTCCACGGCCGGTTGCTTGGAGCGGCCTGGCTGGGCACGGGGGACAGGCACCGGGCACACCTTGTAGTGCGCATAATAGAAGATATGCGCACTGCGCTGCAGTGTTGCTGCCCTAGCTCTGTGCTCACGGTCCACGTGTTGCTGGTTGGGTTGAGCTACGGCTTTAGGTCGATTGGGTGTGGCTCGCGAGGGCGGGTGGCGATGCGGTGGACACGGTGCTTCGGCCCGCCGGTGAAGCCGAAAGCCTGGTACTGCCGGTACAGGTCCTCCGAGTTCGCGGTCGCGACGATCACGGACCCCTCCGGCGGGATGGTGTCGAGGGCGCGGAGTGCGAGCTGGATGCCGGTGAGGCGGGTGCCGGGGAGCTGCGCGAGGCCGGCGATCTCCCAGCACGGCCCGTCTGGCGCCTCCGGGTCTCAGAGGAACAGGCTGCCGCCACCGCGGGGCAGGAGGAACAGCAGCCCGATCATGAACACCACCGTCGCCACCGGGAGTGATAGCGCCAGCCACCCGGCGATGTTCGTCAGTGCTGACGCCGCGGCGAAGTAGGCGCCGAACACGATCAACATGATCGGGGACAGCACGAGCATGTCCAGGACGGGGTTCGAGCGGTAGAGCATCACCATGCCTGCCGCCGCGCGAACCCCGGTCGACGCTGAGCGAGGAGCACGACGGGTGAGACAGGGCGGCGTAGTCGGCTTCGAGGCCGAGGGAAGAGGGGCGCGCCGGGAGCCGTACCCGACAGGAGCGTCCCCGACTTCGGAGGATCGACCGGCGGTTCCAGCCCGGTCCCGGTCTGTGGTCCCGCGAGGGAGTGGGATGAGCGTCCTGGTCATGGTCGAAACTGCAGGGGTGTAGAGGGCTTAGGCGGCCGCTCGGGCGTGGGTGTCCGGCGCTAGGGTGGCGTACCCACGCGGCGGGAGGAGGTGGTCGGGCGATCGCAGAGGCGCTGGTCATGGTGGTGGCACTGGTGACGGCGATGCTCAACCTCGGCGCGGCTGTGCTGCGGCTGCTCGAGGCTGAGCGGGGTAGGGGTCGTCGGGGCCGAGGCGGACGGCATCGGCGATGAGTGCACAGGAGGGGGCGGCCGAGCTGCCCCCTCCTCTGATGTCCCCGCCGCTCGCAGAAGGCGCCGGAGAGCCGTCGGGGTGCGGGGAGAGGAGTTAGGGGGTGGCGCGGTGGGCGCCGGGGTGGTGGCGGCGGCGGATGCATGGTGCTTTGGCGCGGGGCATGAAGGCGTTGCAGCGCGGTTGCTCGCGCTGGGCCAGGATCCGCTCTGGGTCGGAGCTGCTCGCCACTCGATCCAGTGCGGCTCTGAGTGCCCGTCCGGGGTCCAGTGCGCCGCTGGTGGGGTCCCAGGCGTGGGCCAGTGCCGCGTTCAGCTCATCGGCCGAGAGGAGCTCGGCAACGTCCTGGTCGAGTGCGCCGACGGCGACAACGGACTTCACGAGCCCCGCGGGTGGGGGCTCGGGGCGGTAGTCCCACAGTTCCAAGCCGTGCTTCTGCGCGGTCGCCTCGTATACCTCGAGCATGTCCCAGATGCTCTGGACGACGTCTTGGTCGAGCGTGCCGCTGGCCACGAGGGCGTTCACGGCGTCGTAGACGCGGTTGTTGCTGCGCGGCCCGATCGCGACGACTTCGATCAGTCCCGTGCCCTCCGGGGAGATGGTGGAGCGAAAGACGATCCGGTGATCCCCGCGCAGCGTCGAGGCCGTGTTCAGTCCCGCGAGGGCGTTGGACAGTGGATGCTTCCCCCAGGGCTTCGCGAAGAGAGCGGTGAGGTCATCGAGCACCTCGTCCCACTGCGACTGCTCGACATGCTCCGCGATCCACTCTTCCACGTGGCTAGACAGGACCAGCTCAGCCTGATCATCCGGGAAGTGTTCACCGGCGCGCATGCAGCCGCTCGCGCACCTCGTCCACGCGAGAGAACTCAGACCTCTCAGCGACCAGGTCGGTAACTCCCTGGACGAGACGGTCTGCGGCGTGCCGCAAAGACCTCTCCAGCTCGTCGAAGTGCTCAGGACTCATCACGATCGCGGTCGGCTTGCCGTGGTTGGTCAGGACGACAGTGCGCTCAGCAGCCTTCTCCGTCAAGAACCCAGCACCCTTCTTCGTCGCGACCGTGGCAGGCATGCGCAGAGGGGTAGTCATGCCACCAACTCTAGCAGAAAGAGCCCCGGAAGTTCGAACTTTGTTCTCGTGCTCGACCGTTGAGGAAACGGCGCTAGCACCCCCAGTAGTCAGGGCCAGGGTCCTCACCCAGAGAGCGCTGAGGCCACATCAGCGCGGCCTGACCTGCGGTGACGCAGTTGGAGAGACTGGCTTGAGGGTAAATCAGCGCATCCTGACCTGGGGTGATGCGTACGGAGTGCCCGCCTTGAGGGTAAATCTGCGCATCCTGACCAGGTCTGATGCATGCGGAGCTCTCACATGACTGCCCGACTAGCTCTGTCCGAGGGGTGTGGGCTGGTGGATACGATCGAGCTGATGGCGAGTGGCGCCCGGGAAGGAGCGGATGCGGTGCGCTTCGGAGGCAGGGTGCTCTCGGTCCGGGAGTTGATCGAAAAGGCTCAGCCTGCTTCCCGGGGTGGATTGGCGGGCTCTTTCGAGTGACGGCCCTCTGCGTCACACGGCTCGGAGCAACGCGCGGGAGTGCGCCCGGATGCTCTTGGAGGGCGGCTCCCTCGCTGCGTGCTGGCGCTTCGGGATCCTCCAGTCCCTCGATGACTACGCCTCGGCCGTCCGACGCAGGGGGCTGGACCTTGGGGCGATGGTCTTTGCGCGCGAGCCTGAACCGACTGGGTCGCACGAGATCGACGCGGCTTTCGCCGCACTCGCGGACCACCTCTCAGAGCGTGATGGGTGGACTGTCCCGGGGTGGGTGATGGACCCGGCGGGGGTGACGCCACCGTGGTTCCCGGACGTGCCGGCGATCTTCCGAGACGAGGCACAGCAGCAGAGCCCTCGCGCGTTCCGTGAGCACGGAATCTTCATCACCGCCGCGTCACTGAACCGAGCATGAATCATCCAGTGGCAAGACGTTCCAGCGCAGATCGCGTCAGCTGCCTCTGAGGCGCGACCGCGTCTCCACCTTGCTGATCGTCGATCCAGGCTGGAGCCGAGCATTCCTCAGGTCAGCTGCAGGCCTGTCTCCGTCGCGGAGGTACGCCCTGCGGCGCCGGACGGCCTCGTGTAGAGCTTCCGTTAGGGCTCGGGATCGTCCGAGCCAGCACTGAACCTGCCTGCTTAGCAACTGTCCCATCTGGACCAGTTGCTAAACGACTCCCCGCGGGGCCCCGGCCCCGGCGCGGTGAGCCCCTGCAGCCGAGCTTGCCCACGAACTGCCGAAGCTGCAGTCCGAGCACTCCATCCAGACCAACGGCACGAGCTCCAGAGGAGACCGACCAGAACCCAGGCAGAGTACGAAGTATCAGCTCAACACCCCGAGGCAGGCCCTACCGAAGACATCCTCAGCACGCCCATAGGCAGAGATGCGATCCCCAGGATCAGGCACACCCCCGGAACGCAGAAGCTCAGAAGTAACAGGACGACGGACCTCTGGCACCAATGCGTCCCCGGGGGACAACGTAGTACCCCCGTGTAGGGTGTTAGTAGGTGTTCTTGAGGGGGATGGAGATGGGTCGACAAGGTCGAGTGAGATGTCCTGTGTGCGGTAAGCAGTTCATTGCCGGGCGCCGTACCTACTGTTCCGATCAGTGCCGCAAGCGCGCACAGATGCGCCGCTACCGTGCCCGTCAGGCGGGGCGACTCCCCGCCGCCTCTCACACCCCGCAGGCCACCGTCGCGGTGCCCCGGCCACAGCGCTGGGTCGAGGGCCTGCCCGAGGACCTGCAAGCAGCCCGCGGCCGGCCCATGACGCATGAAGAGCTGCACGACGAGCTCTACGACTTAGCCGAGATCTCAGCCCAGATCGCAGGCCTCTCGCGTCAGATGAGAGACCGCATCGAACGTCTCCAACGCGACGAGCTCTGGACACAGGACCCAGGCTTCACGAGCCTGGACCAGGCTCTGGGGCACGCTCTCTTCCTCGCGGCGTCCGAGGCGCCCCCGTTGCTCGAGGCCATCACGGCGGTCACCGGCACCACGCCGCAGCCCTCCCCGTACGGCAGCTGAAGCGCCATGGTCGGTGACGTGGTCGACCGGCAGAGTTCAGCTCTGATCCCAGAGATCGACCTGGATTCGTCGTTCGGGATCCAGGCCTCGCAGCCTCTCGACGGCGAGGCGCTGAGCCTCCTCCCCATCTACTAGACGGATCCCCTGTGGATGCTCCTGAGTACGCTCCGCTCCAACGCCGCGAACTCGGAAGAGATGCGGCGGGAGCTGCTCGAGCCACTCCGCGATTGCCTGCGCCGGCCCCACATACGTCAGGGGGTAACCGCTCCAGTTCGTCTGCTCGAGGATGCCGCCCTCGACCAGGGCATCGAGCCCCCGGACATCCAAGAGCGTGCCGATAGGAGGCAGCCGCTCCCCCGTCTCCGGGTCCGTCGTGTATCCCGTGAATGCCAGCATGGACACCGCCCTTCCGTGACAGATACCTCCAGCATGCAGCACTACTCGGCAGCAGGGCTGCAGCGGACCGGCGTAGCTGATCTGGCTTGCCTGCTGGGTGGACCGGAAGGATGTGTATAGGGACGTTCCCTGCTTTGCGGGGCGCGACACGCCGCCTGGTTCTGTTCCAGGAACGTTGGTCTCCGTGTAACGTGATCCGCATGGCACAGAAGCGAAGTGGAGGTCGTCCGAGCAAGGGCGACCGTGCGGATATCAAGACCCGCATCCCGACCACCAGCCGCGACAAGCTGTACGAGTATGCGGAGCTGGTTGGAGAGTCGGTGACGGACCTTACCGCTGCCCAGCTCGTGCCGTGGATCGCCAGTCTGGACTTGGAGAAGGCGCGCCTAGGCGCAGCTCAAGAGAGCCTGGAGATAGATCGAAAGACCGCATAAAGACTTCACCCCCGCAACCTGTTGGCGCAGGTCCGGGGGTGGTGAAAGAAGTCTTGGGGGCCAGTTGGCGCTGGTGATCCCCGAGGTGAGATGAAAGGAGGTTCATCAACTTGGTACCCCCAGAGTACGGGGGGCGCGCCGCCGTAGGCAAGTACGGCGAGCCTGGCGTGTCTACCCCCCCCTATACGGCCCTCTCCCCCGAGACCTCTTGGTCGCTCACCGCGTCCGTGATCGCTGGCCAGCCCCGCATGCGCCTGGGTAAGCCCCAGCGTGAGAACCGCGTCAGCTACCCCGCGAGCACCGAGCAAGCCCTCACCACTGATCTGCCGTCCAAGCCGGCCGCTGTCCGCATCTACAGCGACGCCGGACAGTGCAACGTTCTCGCTCTCGACTTCGATGCGAAGGACCGCACTACCGAGCAGATCGCCGACGTCGCGTACGACGTCTTCCAGACCGAGGCGCTGCTCGACCAGGCCGGTGCCTGGTTCCTCACGGACCACGCTCACGGTGGCTCCCACGTCTACGTCCTTCTCGAGCAGCCCCTTGCCTTCCTCGAAGCGCGTGAGCTCGTCGAGGCCATGGCACAGCGCTGGGCGACGCTCGACCCCTCCCCCCACCAGTCGATCGCTAGAGGTTGCATCACTGTCCCTGGCAGTGTCCACAAGCTCGGTGGCCACCGACAGCTCACCATCAGCGAGCGCTCCCTCCGTGAGCGCGTCGGTGGGCTTCGCACGCCCGCACGCGCTCTCCGCCAGCTTCGCCTCACGCTCCGCGACGAGATCCGCCTCGTGCAGGCCAAGCGCGCCGCGACCGCCGCGGCCGAGCCCCACAGCACCCCCGTCGTGTACGACGCCGGCGCTGGCCGCGTCATGGGCCAGAAGTACCTCGCCCTCGCCCTCGAGGGCGACTGGGCGGCCTACGGCTACGACAGCCCCTCAGAAGCCCGCTGGGCCGTGCTCTGGTCCGCCATGGCCACCGGCCTCAGCCGCGAAGACGTCGCCGCGCGCATGACTGACGGCCGCTGGCCCGGCCTCTGGGCGCTCCACGCCCACCGCCCCCGGCCCTGGCGCGCCTTCACCGACGACTGGACACGCATGGAGCCCCTGTTCAGAGCCAAGAACGAAGCGCAAGACAACTCCGTCCACACATCTGACACAAGCGCCAACTCTCACACGGGGGAGCCCTCCGTCCGCGACACCCACGGGGTGATCCGCACCTGGCGCAGCCTCGTCCACGAGGTGGAGCCCCGAGAGTTCCCCGGTGCCCGGGGCTGGACCCGCCGCCTCCTCCTCCGCGCAATCGCCAAGCAGGCCCACGAGATTGCTTCCACCCTCACCGCAACCGGCATCCGCGGCCTCTCCATCGCCACCGGGCTTAGCATCCAGACCGTCGCCTCGCTCCTCCGCGAGCTCTCCACCCAGACCGACCCCTGGATTACCCTCACCATGCGAGCCCGCGGCCGCGAAGCCGCTGCCTACGAGCTCCGCATCCCCGACCGCTACGCCGACGAGGCCGAGACCGTGCGCTGGATCCGCGGGAAGGCCCACGCCCTCCGCCCCGTCTTCGAACGCCTCGGCGCGCCTGCAGCCCTCACCTACGAAGCGATCGAGCACGGCCACGGCTCCTCCCCCACCACCATCCAGGCCCGCACCGGCCTGTCCCGCACCGCCGTCACCGACGCCCTCACCACCCTCGCCAGCTGGAACCTCATCGGCGGCCACGCCGACGAGGGCTACTGGCTCACCAGCGACGACCGCGACCTCGAGCGACTCGCCGAACGCCTCGGCGTCACCCACGCCCGCGCCACCAAGATCGCGACCTACCGCGAACACCGACGCATCTGGTGGGCCTACCTCGAGCGCCACCACATCGCACTCCACGCCGACGACCTCGAAGCCGACCGCGAGATCCGCGCCCTCCTCGACGAGATGCGCCTCCACGACCTCGACCCACCACCCAGCGCCAGCACGCCAGCACGCCAGCACGCTCTAGAAGGTGTCGCATGAGTCCTCTCCCCCGCCGCTACCTGTCGGCCAAGGTCGCCAAGAGCTGCCCCAACTGCCGGCAGCCGATCGAGCTCGGCGACGACATAGCCCCTGGTCCTAGAGCATGGACATGCGCACCCTGCGACGCCGCGCACGACGATCTCGCCCACATTCGATGGTGGCTTCAGTTCGCAATCAACCACTCGCGCACTCCGACGCTGCGACCGCCAGACATTGCGCTCATCGCCGAGACCCTCCGCACGCAGAACGTCCCCGCCCACCAGCGCGGCGACCGCGAGACCTGGCACCCCGGGGGAGAACCGACCGCGTGGCAGAGTCCGCCATTCGCCGCGAACGCCCACGGCCTGCTTCTCGACTCCCTAGAACACGGCTTCACCCCAAGACTTCCGTGGACGTACGCGAACGCAATCCTTGAGGCGGTGGCGTCTGCTGCGGAAGAGACCCCAACCTCCTGACGCCGCAGTACGAGCCGCTGAACGTCGGAGAGATGCTCCCACCGATCCGGCCAACATGCTGGTAGGACAGCACGTCGGCGCTTTGTCTGGGGAATGGGAAGAGCGAGCCTTGCCACTGCCTCGAGTGCCAGCATGACGGCACCCCGGCTCGCTGGCCTGCCAGCACGCCATCTCGCCAGTACGCTGGCGGGCATGAAGACGATCGCCGTAGTGAACCTGAAGGGTGGCGTAGGCAAGACCACGGCCGTCATCCTCATCGCGACCCAGCTCGCCGACCTCGGACACACCGTGACCGTGCTCGACATGGACACCCAGGGGTCCGCCACCGACTGGGCGCGAATCGCCGACGAGGACGGCACCCCGCTGCCGTTCGAGGTCCGCCCCGCCAACCACGCCAGCCTCCGCAGCTACAAGCCGACCACCGACTTCACCGTCATCGACACGCCCCCCACCGACCCGAGCGTCGTGGACGCAGCCGTGAAAGTCGCTGACCTCATCATCGTCCCCACACCCCCCGGCTTCATGGACACAGACCGCGCCTGGAGCACCGTCGAGGTGACCGCCGCACAGGTCCCCACCTACGTACTCCTGTCCCGCTTCGACGGACGCACCAACGACGCCGCCGACTTCGCCTCACAGCTCGACGACCGCGGCGTCGCCCGCTTCGAAACCGTCATCCCCGCCAGTGTCCCCATCGGGCGACTCCGCGGCACCGTCCCCACCCCCAGCAAGTTCCGCTTCGACGACCTCACTACCGAGCTTCTGGAGGTGCTCTGACCATGGCCACCAAGCCCGCCGACCGCTACGCCCCCCGCCCCCGAACCAACACCCGCTCGACCGGCAGCGCCAAAGACGCCTTCATAGACCCGTCCCCGCAGGCGGCTGACGAGATGAGCAAGCTGACCATCCGACTCCCGAAGTCGCTCCACAAGGACGTGAAGGCCGCCGCCCTCACCGGAGACGTCAGTGTCCAGGAATGGATCCAGGACGCCATCAACCAGAAGCTCGCCAACAAGACAGCACGCTGACCTGCTGGCATGCCGTCACGCACGAGAGGAACAGTGACCATGAATATGGAAGACCCCGATCGCCCACGCCAGCTAGTCATCCGCCCTCCGGGAGAGCGATAGCCGCAACGATGTCCCAGCGCCAGGAAGCCAGCAATCCCGCATGCTGGCACGCCATCTCCAAAGAAAGTTTCTCTCATGAAGAAGAACGGCTACATCGCCACTAAGCCTTGGGGAGTCGACGCCCGCACGTCCACTCCCGCTTGGGCAGCACTGCGCGCCCCAGACGCCCCCGCCCTCGCGAGACCCGTCGCGATCAACGACCTCGTCTTCGCCCTCTCGCAGCTCCTGTTCCAGTTCGTCGGCATCATCCTGGGAGCCGGCGGCGCTCTCGCACTGAGCTCGGGGCTAGACCTGACCCTGGTGGCAGGATTCTTCACCCTCCTGTTGGGGATGGTGCTCGGCGGTTTCCTCGCAACACTGCTCGAGCGCGCAGTGAACCAGCGCGCCGTGCAGCGCTGGCAGGAACAGCACGAACACGACCAGTCCGACGTTCCGCTGGTCATCCTCTCGCCGTACCGCTACCCGACTCCGGCCAGCGAACTGATCGACACCCTCGACCGCCTCAACGACCCGGCTGGCCCGCACGCTGACGCCGTGCACCGCGAGGAACTTCCCAAGGCCCAGAAACTCGTGATGAGAGCCCTCCACACCCAGCAGATCGACCACCGCGCGGACGCCACCCGCATCGCCGCCACCACCTACCTGAACTCCCTCACCAACAAGAACTGACTTGCTGGCAACCCAGCATCCCGGCATCTCATCCTCGAAGGAGGTTCGTCATGGATCGCACGCCCCGACTGCCGCACTGTGACAGGACACCGCGCTGGCTCCGCGCCTCTCGGTACAGTGACCTGAGTCTCTGTAACCGGCCTGGGGGATCCACGTGGCACGCCGTACCCGCAGAGCGAGCAAAGATCAGCTCGCCTTCGACTTCGACACACTCTGGGCCGAGCCCGAGGCCGACCGGCTCGAGGAGGACACCGATGAACAAGTACGGGAACCTGCTGCAGCAGCAGTGGACGGCCGCGGACCCGACCTACGTCAGCAGCCTGAGCGATCCGACGACGCACTTCGCCCAGATGGGGGAGAGGGTGCAGGACGAGGTGCAGGAGCTGACCCCGAGCCTCGAGGGGACCGACCCGCCGGGGGAGACCTACCTGCAGAAGGTGGGCCGGCTGAACGCGGCCCGGCAGCAGGCCGAGGAGATCGTCCTGGCGGAGTACCAGCCCCCGAGCGTGACCCCGGAACCGGACGAGCCGGAGGACTGGGACGAGATGAGCCACGACGAGCAGGAGACCTGGATCCGTCAGAACGTCCCGACGGGGGAGCAGCAGGACGAGATGCTGCAGAGCCTCGAAGCGCGACGCCTGAACCGGACGATCGTGCTCGGAGCGAGCAGCGAGCCGAGGACCGACCCGGAGGACTGACCCCTCCCGAGTTCACCCCCACCCCGCAGGACGACCTCGCCCCTTCCGGCCAGCCGAGAAGAACCTCGGCCAACCCTTCAAGCACGCCCACCTCCTCACCCTCACCTGCGAACAGCTCGCCACCGTCGACCAGAAGATGGCCGCCCGCGACGACGACCACGCACCCGAGGAACCCACCGAACCCACGCTCCCTGCGGCACCATCGACCAGCACGCCGTCACGACAGCATGCCGGCACGCCAGCACTGGCGACAGCCCACCCCCGCCAACGACCAGGGCTACGGCCGCTGACAAGGAGAACGCATGGAGCCCACCCCGTATAGATCCCACCACCAGTTGGAGGAGAGAGTTCGCGAGGTGACTGCCGGGGAACCATCTCACCTCGAGGTCAGCTTTCCCGAGTCGCCCCCCGACCTCACTGCCGTTGAGATCGCCGCAATGCTCGAGGTGATCACCTACCTCCACGACCTAGCACTGAGTGAAGAATTCCCAGGCCTCATTGTCGGCGAAATTCCCGACTTCCGGCACCCCCGGCGCAGCCTGCGCACCATCCCCGAAGCAGCGCTGCGGATCCGGAGCATCCAGTACGGCAGCCCGATCGTCGTCGAGCTCATCGTGCCCGCCGCTGCCGTAGTATCCGCCTTCGTTCCGCTCCTGATGCAGGCCGGGGCGACGGTGCGGACATACCTGCAGGAACGAGGACAGACCGGCCGCGAGGAGATCCGCCAAGAGGCCGAGACCAAACGCGAGAAGATCCGCCAGGACGCGGAGGTCGAGCGAGAGAAGATCCGCAAGGGAGAGCAGCGGCAGCCAGCCGCCCCGCCCGCACCTAAGGTTCCAAGGAGCCTCCTCCCCACGGGGTCCTCACGCGCGCCAAGGAGTACCGGCGTTGGCGACGGCGCAATGTACCCTGCACCGCCCCCGACTGCTAAAGAGCGCGCCCGGGTCCCTCAGGCCCTCCTCGCAGAGATCACGAACGCGACTCCTCCTGAGGACTGAAAGACCGACCAGTAGATCCAGCGGCGAAGATCTCTCCTCGGGCTTTCCAGGACGTACCCACCGAACGCCCATCGCGACCGCCCCGCGCCAAGCGGAAGCCGAGCTGAGAGCTTCTACGTGCCGACTCAATGAGGCCACTGACGCTCTCGCCCAGGTCCACCCCGGACTGGCGGCCCTGTATGAAATGGACGAGGACCAGTAGCTCGATCTGCCTAAACCATAAACGGCCCTTCTCTGCTAGTCGCTGCGGTCGGGGACAATACGTCCGAACGGGGTCGCTAGGGCCTCTGATCGAAGGGGTAAGGCATGGATGCTGCAGCTATGCAGGAACTGCTGACACAACTGTCCACGGCTCTGGCGAGGCCGGTGGCAGACACGTTCTCAGGGACTGAAGCGCCCTGGGTTTCGTTCCGTGGTTAGGCGGGCGCGGTCGTCGTGGGGTGAGTGTAGGACGCTTCGACCGCTGCGGGGGTGCGGTAGTCGAGAGTTTCATGCAGTCGGGACGT
>NZ_JAKRMO010000067.1:0-23079 GCF_022346485.1 Brachybacterium sp. ACRRE
GATCCCTGAACCCTCTCCCCCCTGGACCCCCACCACCGGGCTCTCCTGGTGGTCGTGGTCCTGTGGGGATAGGGATCAGGGATCAGGGATGAGTGATGGGGGATGGGGCACGCGCGGAGCAGGGGCGGCGACGGCGGTTCAGGGACTGGGGGAGGCGAAGAGGTTCAGTCCGAGGGCTCGCGAGAGGTACGCGCAGGTCCGCAGGCCGCGCACGCTGTTGCCGGCCTGGTCGAGCGGCGGGGAGAAGACGCCCACGGCGCCCTTGCCCGGCGCGACGGCGACGATGCCTCCCGAGACCCCCGACTTCGCGGGCAGGCCGATCTCGAACATCCACTCGCCCGATCGCTCGTACATCCCGCACGAGGCGAGGACGGCCAGGGTGTCGCGGCAGACCTCCGCCGAGACGACCCGTCGGCCCGTCCGGGGATTCACGCCGCCGGCTGCGAGGGTGGCGCCCATGACGGCGAGATCATCGGAGGTGACCAGGAGGGAGCACTGCCGCGTATAGGCGTCGAGAGCGTCCTCCGCTGGGATGCGGAGCCGGTCGTAGCTGGTCAGCAGGTCGGCGATCCCGCGGTTGCGGTGGTTGCTCGCGGACTCGGACTCCAGGACGGTCTCGTCGATCCGCAGCGGACGGCCCGCGAAGGCGCTGAGCCCCTCCCGGATCGCCTCGAACTTCGCGGCGCCGTCCTGCCCCGGCATGAGAGCGGTGGTGGCGATGGCTCCCGCATTCACCATCGGGTTCATCGGACTTCCGCTGTTCAGCTCGAGGGCGATGACGGAATTGAAAGGCAGTCCGGTGTTGTTGACGCCCACGATCTCGTGAACACTCTCGTGGCCGATCGCGTCGGTGACGAGCGCGAGCACGAAGGCTTTCGAGATCGATTGGATCGTGAAGAGGGCGGTGGTGTCCCCGGCTGTGTGCATCGGGCCCGCGGCCTCGGCGAGGGAGACGGCGAACAGATCCGGATCGGCCTCCGCAAGCACCGGGATGTAGTCCGCGACCGCGCCTTCCTGCAGGTCACGGTAGCGCTCATGCACCTCGTGCAGCAGCGTGCGCACGGAGGATTCGGCGGGGAGAGTTCCCGTGCGGGCGCTCTGGGGAATCTCGAGGACGTCGGTCTCGAACATCGCGACCTCCCTTTCGGGAACCTGGCGATCGACAGCTTCGTCATCTGGGTCTCTGTTCACGATACGGCTGTCGCCGAGCCATGAACAGAGGTGCCCGGAATGCCCTCATCGGGCTTTCCGTCCCGGTGTCTCCCGGCAAATCCGATGATCGCGGGGGAGCGCGTGACGTCGCGTCGGTCGTCGGCCGACGCGGATCAGCTCAGCGCGACCTCGCGCCCCTGCGCCGCGGATGCGTAGATCGCCTCGAGGATCCTCACGATCTCGACGCCATGGCCGACGGGCGCGAGGTTCTCGGTGCGGCCCAGGCAGGAGTCGAGGAAATGCGAGATCTCCGCCCGGAATCCGGCCTCCATCTCGAAGGTGCCGGATCCGATCTGAGGGGTCACGTTGACGATCGAGTCGTGCATCTCGGTGGCGATGCTCAGGCGGGGCTCCAGATCGGCTCCGCCCTTGTCCCCGAAGACGGAGACGCTGATCGAATCCTGCGTCGCGTGCAGGGAGTACGAGCAGTCGATCTGGAGGGTCGATCCGTTGTCGAAGCGCACGAGGGCCGTGGCCATGTCCTCGACGCTGTTGGCCGCGGGGTCGTGGTCCGAGGCCTGGTAGCGAGGAAGAGTGGTGATGTCGGCGCGATTGCCGAGCAGGTCAAAGGTGCTGCCGCTGACCGTGACGGCCGTCGGGCTTCCCATCAGGTACCAGCACAGGTCCAGCACGTGGATGCCGATGTCGAGCAGGGGGCCGCCGCCCGCGATGCCCTTGTCCGCGAACCAGCCGCCCGGGTTGCCCGCCCGGCGGATGCAGGAGGCCTTCGCGTAATAGATCTCGCCCAGGTCGCCGGCGTCGATGAAGGACTTCAGGACCTGGCAGTTCGGGGCGTGGCGGCGCACGAAGCCCACCTGCAGCACACGGTCGGAGCCCGCGGCGGCCTCCTGGATCCGCTCCGCCTCCTCGAGGGTGCGGGCCAGAGGCTTCTCGACCAGCACGTGCTTGCCGGCGCGGACGGCCGCGATGGCCCACTCGGCATGGGTGTTGTTCCAAGTGCAGATGCTCACGGCGTCGACCTCGGGGTCGGCCAGCAGCTCGTGCGGGTCGCCGTAGGCGCGGCGCGCCCCGTACTCCTCGGCGACCGTCCGGGCGCGCTCGAGGTGCACGTCGCTGATGGCGACGAGCTCCGCCTCGGGGTGGACGGCGTAGGCGTCGAGGTGGGCGCGGGCGATGGTGCCGGCGCCGATGATGCCGATGCGCAGGGTGCTCATGTCGGGTGCTCCTGTGTGGGGAGGACGGAGATGGACGACGCAGGGGAGGGAGAGGAAGAGGGAGGGGGAGTGAGTCAGATGCCGAGCAGTCGGCGCGCGTTCGCCAGACCGCGCGTGCAGCCCAGAAGGCTGTCCTCCCAGCCCTCGAACTCGATCGCGACGAAGCCCGCGAAGTCGGAGGCGCGGATGCTGCGGCAGATCGCGGTGAGGTCGAGGTCGCCGCAACCCACGACCGCCCCGCGCAGGTGCTTGCCGCCGCGGCTGCGGAACCAGCCCTCGCCGGGATCCGTGTCGGCCGGACGGATGTAGAAGTCCTTGAGGTGCACGACCATCGCAAAGGGCAGGTTCTGGGCGACCGACGCCTCGGGCGAATCGTCCACGCACACGAAGTTGCCGACGTCGAGGGTGGTCAGGAAGTTCGGCTCGTCCACCGCGTGCACGATGCGGCGCACGCGATCGGCGGACTGCACGAAGAACCCGTGGTTCTCCAGGCTCGTGGTGATGCTCCGGGTCGCCGCGTACTGCGCGATCTCCTTCGCGCTCGCCGCGATGCGGGGCAGGACCTGGTCGAACAGCGGGGTGTCGTCCCCCTCGAGTCCGGCGTGGCGCACCACATCGTGGCGCATGCGCGTGATGCCGAGGCGGTGCGCGAGGTCGACGTAGGCCTTCACCCGGGAGATCGCCTCGGCGGACTCGTCAGGGTCCTCGGAGGTGAGGTCCGCGCCGACGGCGAGACTGGAGAGGACGACGCCCGCGGCGGCCGCGTGCTCGCGGACCGCGTCGATCGCGGCCCCCTCCCAGCCGATCGAGGGGACGGGGGAGTCGGGCTCGTCGGAGAGGATCGCCAGCTCGAGGTGCTCCGCGCCGCTCGCGGCGACCCAGTCGATCACCTCGGTCAGCGTCATGTCGCCGGAGGAGAGCCGGGGATGGAAGGAGTACGAGCTGAAGCCGAGGTGGAGGTCGGAAGTCACCGGAGGGTCCTCGAGGGCAGTGGGGTGGGCCGGGGAGCGGTGCCGACGCGGAGGCCGGCTGCCGACGGCGCGCGGACCGAGGACACGGCGTCTGCTTCGACGCACGGGACCGGTCAGCGGCTGGTGTGAATGGTTCCAGTATGGCGGGACGGCCGACGGGGCCCACAGGGGGTTCAGCATGCGGGAGGCCGGAGCTCCCGTGCTGCGTCGTGGTCCGAGTCCGGGTCCGAGTCCGGGACCGGGTCCGGGTCCGGACCCGGGGCCGCGGCGGGGCGGCTGCGGCGGCTCAGCCCAGGATGCGCTGCGACGCGAGATCCAGGGCGGTGTGTGCTTCGGGAGCGTCCGCCGCGAGGTAGACGTGGAAGGCGCCGTCGACCAGGTCGAGCTCCACCTCGCCGCCCTGCGCGCGGGCCTCCTCGACGAATCGCAGCACGTCCGGGAGCAGCAGATCGTTCGTGCCCTGCAGGACCGTGACCGGCGGCAGGGAGCCGAGGTCCCCGAAGATCGGGCTGACAATCGGGTCGGTGAGGTCCCGGCCGCCCGCCCAGTTCCGGGCGGACAGGTGGAGGTTGTCGACGGTCATCAGCACGTCGGTCGGCTCCATCCGCACGGACTCGGGATCGGCGGTGCGCAGGTCCACCCAAGGGGCGTGGATCACGAGGTGATCCGGCATCCGGGTGCCGTTCTGCGCGGCGCGCAGGGTCTGCACCAGGGCCATGTTCCCTCCGGCGGACTCGCCGGCGACGACGTACCGGTGGTCTTTGGCCGCGTTCGGGACCTCGCGGGCCAGGGCGTCGATGAACGGCAGGGCGTCCTCGATGGTGCCGTCGGGCCCGGGCAGGTAGTGCGGGATCCACAGGTCGGCGCCGGTGCGGTCGGCCAGACCCAGCACGATCCGCCCGTGCGACTCCTGGAACGGCAGGGTGAACGCGCCGCCATGGAAGTAGACGACCTGGATCCCCGATCCGTGCTCGCGCGGATGCAGGACCTGCACCGGGAAGCCCGCGATCTCCCGCTCCTCGACCTCGAAGCGCTCGGGCACCTCGGGCGGCATCGGCGCCGGATCCTTCGCACGACCGGGATGCTGGGCGTCCTTCATCGCCTGGACGTGGGCGGGCTTGGCGGCGAGAGCGGCCTCGTAGGCCTCCTGGAGCGACACGGGCATGGCCCGATCCTTCGTCCGGGCGTGGGGCCTGTCAATCGACGGTTGGCTGCTCGTGCCGGTGGACCGTCGCTCGTGGCGACGGATCATCGCTCGTGCCGGCGGATGTCCGCTCGCGGGAGCCGGATGAGTGTGGTCCCCCGCTCCGGGGATCACAGGGGTCAGGCCGCGACGCGCTCGAGGTCCTCGGCGTCCACGTCCTTGCCCGTCGGATCCCAGCGGTTGAGCACGAGCGAGATCGCGCCGAGCAGGGGCGCGCAGGCGACGATCCAGAACACGCCCGTGCCCAGCTGCGCGGTGAGGATCGGGAAGCCCAGCAGGGAGAGGACGGAGAAGGCCCGCAGGGTGCCCTGGTTGAAGCCGACGCCGATTCCGCGCAGGCGGGTGGGGTAGGAGAGGGTCGCGAAGTTCATGAGGTTCGCGCCGGGGCCGCCGGCCTGGGCGAAGATGAACGCGGCGAGCATCGCGACGGCCACGAGCACGAGCGCGCTGCTGGGCACGCCGATCGCGGCGAGGGTGAACAGGGCGGCCGCCTGGATCGCGAAGCCCACAAGCGTGACCCGGCGCGAGCCGAAGCGGCTGACCACGCTCATGCCGATGAGACCGCCGGCCAGGCCGAAGCCCATGTTGATCACGAGCGAGGACACGATCGTGACCAGCGGGCCCTGGTGGAAGAGCGTCGCGATGATCAGCGGGGTGCCGTAGGCGACGGCGTTGTACCCGAAGGTCGAGAACACGGAGACGCACAGGGCGGCGACCGTGCGCTGCCGGAAGCGTGAAGAGAACAGCTCGAGGACGTTCGACAGCCGGGTGCGGGCGCTCGCGTGCTCGGGCCCGCCGGAGGCGTCGGCGTCGAGCTCGGCGGTGATCCCGTAGTGGCTGGAGAGCACGTCGACCGCGCCGCGCAGGTCGCCCTGATCGGCGAGCCACTGCGGGGACTCGGCCATGAAGCGTCGGCGCACCAGCAGCACGATCACGGCGGGCACGGCGCCGAAGCCGACGACGATCCGCCAGAGGTGGTCCTGCTGGGTGGCGGGAAGCAGCCAGAAGCACAGGAGCACGATGAGGTACCCGGTGCCGGTCGCGAAGTACCAGGCGGGAGACCATGCGTTGACGCGCTGAGAGCGGTTGCCCTTGCCGCGCAGCCGGGAGAACTCCGCGAGGAAGGCCATGGCGACGGGGATGTCGAGGCCGACGCCGATGCCCATGACGAACCGGAATCCGATGAGGGACCAGACCTCCGGCGCCAGCGCGCTGCCGAGCGCCGCGACGACGAAGAAGACCATGTCCGCCATGAACAGCCGGTACCGGCCGAAGCGGTCCACGAGGTAGCCGCCGGCCAGGGCCCCGACCACCGCACCGACCATGATCGAGGCGTTGACCAGGCCCGTCATGAAGCCGTCGAGGCCGAACTGCTCCTTGATGGCGGGCAGTCCGAAGGCGATCGAGGAGAAGTCGTAGGCGTCCATGAAGATCCCGCCGAGGGCCAGCAGGATCACCGCGGTCGCCTTCGGGTCGCGCGATCCGAGCGCGGAGAGGATCCGGCTGACGTCGGCCGCGGAGGAGACGCGCAGGGGCACGTTCGCGTCGGGGCCGGTGCCAGAGCCGGGAGCGGGGTGCGCGGAGCTGTTTTCGAGCGCGTTGGAGGAGGGGTCCATCGTCGGGGGCATGGGAACGATTGTGGAGGTCGCCGGCCGGTGCGCGTCGGCGTGTGTCGGAATGTGTCGGGTGTGCGGCGAGCGTCCTCCAACGTTCAGATGGGGTCCTCGGGTCGTGGGAACTTATTCACCCACCGGCACCCCGACCCCGGGCTCCGGCAGATACACGGTCCCGCCGCGCTCGCGGAACTCCCGGGACTTCTCCGCCATGCCCGCCGCCGCGATCTCCTGCTGGGCGGCCTCGCCGCCGAACTCGTCTCGGATGTCCTGCGAGATCTTCATCGAGCAGAACTTCGGCCCGCACATCGAGCAGAAGTGCGCGGTCTTCGCGGGCTCGGCCGGCAGGGTCTCGTCGTGGTACTCCTCGGCGAGCTGCGGGTCCAGGGACAGCCCGAACTGGTCTCGCCAGCGGAACTCGAAGCGCGCTTTCGACAGGGCGTCGTCCCGCTGGCGGGCGCCCGGGTGGTCCTTGGCGACGTCGGCCGCATGAGCGGCGATCTTGTAGGTGATCACGCCCCTCTTCACGTCGTCGCGATCGGGCAGACCCAGGTGCTCCTTCGGGGTGACGTAGCAGAGCATCGCGGTGCCGTAGCGGGCGATCTCTGTCGCCCCGATCGCTGAGGTGATGTGGTCGTATGCAGGGGCGACGTCGGTGACCAGCGGGCCGAGCGTGTAGAACGGCGCGCCGTGGCACAGCTCCTGCTGGCGCTCCACGTTCTCGCGCACCAGGTGCAGCGGCACGTGGCCCGGGCCCTCGACCATCACCTGCACGTCGTGCTCCCAGGCGCGGCGGGTGAGCTCCGCGAGGGTGTCGAGCTCGGCGAACTGAGCGGCGTCGTTCGCATCCGCGAGCGATCCGGGCCGCAGTCCGTCGCCGAGCGAGAAGGCGACGTCGTAGCGGGCGAAGATCTCGCAGAGCTCGTCGTAGTGCTCGTAGAGGAAGTTCTCGCGGTGCCGTGCCAGGCACCATCCGGCCAGGATCGAACCGCCGCGCGAGACGATGCCCGTCACCCGGTTCGCCGTCAGCGGCACGTAGCGCAGCAGCACGCCGGCGTGGATCGTCATGTAGTCCACGCCCTGCTCGGCCTGCTCGATCACCGTGTCCCGGAAGATCTCCCAGGTGAGGGCGTTCGCGTCGCCGTTCACCTTCTCCAGGGCCTGGTAGATCGGGACGGTGCCGATCGGCACGGGGGAGTTGCGCAGGATCCACTCGCGGGTGGTGTGGATGTCATCGCCCGTGGACAGGTCCATGACGGTGTCCGCACCCCAGCGGGTGGCCCACTCGAGCTTGGAGACCTCCTCGGCGATCGACGAGGTCACCGCCGAGTTCCCGATGTTCGCGTTGATCTTCACCAGGAAGCGCCGGCCGATGATCATCGGTTCGGCCTCGGGGTGGTTCACGTTCGCGGGGATGATCGCGCGGCCTGCGGCGAGCTCCTCGCGCACCACCTCGACGTCACAGTCCTCCCGCAGCGCAACAAACCGCATCTCGGGGGTGATCTCGCCCCGACGGGCGTAGTGCATCTGCGTGACGGTGCGCCCGTCGACCGAGCGGACGGGCGCACGACGCGCACCGCGCCATTCGGCGCTCGCCTCGCCGCGGCGCACGGCCCCGCGGCCGTCATCGGCCAGGTCGCGGGCGCGGCCCGTGTACTCCTCGACATCGCCTCGATCGCGGATCCAGTTCTCGCGCAGAGGCGGCAGCCCCTCCTCGGGCTCACTGCCCGGACCGGCGGTCCGGTAGACCTCGAGCGGCGGGTTCGGCGTCCCGGTGGGGGAGTCGTCCTGGGCGATCCTCGTGATCGGCACGCGGATGTCGTGCGCAGGGTCCTCGAGGTGGCCGAGGGCGTGGGTGGGGTAGTTCTCGGGGCGTGCAGACATGCAGTCGCTCTCCTTCTTCCTTCGCCGGCATGACCCGGAGCAGGTTCGGTCGGTACTCGGACAGCGTCAGTCCGATCTCAGCCCGTTGCGACGGGCACCCGAGGGATCGGCGACGACCGTAGCACGGGGCCGGGGCGTGCCCTGCACTGCCGATGGCGCACGGTCCCCGCATGCAAGAACCCCGGGAGCCTCCTGCACGGAGGAACGCCCGGGGTCCAGCGGGATCGCGTGTCTGCGCGACGACGGAAGAAGCGAATCAGTACAGCGAGGCCTTGCCGCGGGCCTGGAACAGGTCGATCTTGTGCTCGGCGACCTTCTTCATCGCCGGGATCGCGAGCGGCTGGATGACGTTGGGCTCACGCAGGGACGGGTCCGCGAGCACCTCGCGCACGGCCTGGTGGTACGCCGCCTTGATGTCGCTGGAGATGTTGATCTTGTTGATGCCCCGCTCCACGGCGCCCGCGATCTCCGCATCGGGGTTGCCGGAGCCGCCGTGCAGCACCAGCGGGATCTCCACACGGCTCTTGATGGTCTCGAGGAGGTCGAGGCGAAGCTTCGGGGTGATCGACGAGGGGTAGAGCCCATGGCTGGTGCCGATCGCGATCGCGAGCGAGTCGACGCCGGTGCGCTCGAGGAACCGGTCGGCATCGTCGGGGTCGGTGTAGATGATCTTGGAGGCGCCCTTCTCGGCCTGCTCGTCGAGCTGGCCGATCGTGCCCAGCTCGCCCTCGACGGAGACGCCGACCGCATGGGCCACGCGCACGACCTCGGCGGTCGTCGCGATGTTCTCCTCGAAGGGCAGCAGCGAGCCGTCGATCATCACGGACGTGAAGCCCGCCTGGATCGCCAGGAGCACCTGGTCCAGGGTGGCGCCGTGGTCCAGGTGGATCGAGACGGGGACGCTCGCGCGGTGCGCCCACGCGATGACCGACGGGATGAACTCGGTGCCCACGTGGCTGAGCTCGTCGGGATGGATCGCCACCAGCAGCGGCGCCTCCGTCTCCTCGCTCACCTCCACGAGGCCCTTGAGCATGGCGTAGTCGCTGACATTGAACGCGGGGACGGCGAACGAGTTCTCGTTCGCGACCGCCAGGAGGTCCTTGCCACTCAGCAGCACGATGGCCTGCCCTTCTCGATGCGTCTTTGCGTATCGGGTTTCTGCGTGTTTCTGCGGGTCTGTTCGATCCTATGCTTGGGTACCATGGGAGGCAACCCTGGCGACGATGCTTGTGGGTGGTGGACGGACGCGACGAAGGGACCCTGATGACATCGAGCCGGCGCACGGGCAGCGGAAGCGGATCGCGCGGAGGACACCTGCCCGCCCGGCGCAAGGCCGACCTCGTGGCCTTCGTCCTGGAGTCCGGTCAGGTGTCCGTCACCGAGCTCGCGCAGCACTTCTCGGTCTCGGCAGACACGATCCGGCGTGACCTGGACGAACTCGACGCCTCCGGAACCCTCCTGCGCACCCACGGGGGTGCGGTGAGCCCCACCCTGGTGCCCCGGACGGATACGGGACTGGACGTGCGGTCGCGCTTGCACTCGAGCGCGAAGGAGACGATCGGCAAGCTCGCGGCGGAGCTCGTCGGCGGCGACGGCACCCTCATGATCAACGGTGGCACGACGGCCATCGCGCTCGCCAGGCACCTTCCCGCAGGGGCGGGCTTGCGCATCATCACGAACAACCTGCATCTTCCCGCAGCGCTCTCCGCCGGCGTCGCCGACGAGATCTTCATGGTCGGCGGCGCCGTGCGCGTGAGCGCCCAGGCCACGACCGGCCCGATCTCCTCGAGCCTCGGCATCGACCGGGCCGACGAGTTCGACGTGCGCTGCGACCTGGCGTTCATCGGCGTCGGCGCGGTCTCGGCGCAGCAGGGATTCTCCACCGGGAACGTCTCCGAGGCCGGTCTCATGCGGGAGATGATGCGTCGCTCGGACCGCGTCGTGGTCCTCGCCGACTCCACGAAGCTCGGGCGCAGCGTCTTCGCCAAGATCGGGGCGCTGGAGATGGCGGACGTGCTGGTGACGGACGCTCAGCCCGATGCAGAACTGGGGCGCGCCCTCGCCGAAGCGGGAGTGGAGGTCATCCACCCCCGCTGACGGTCGACGGCCGACACCCGATTCCCCTGCGCGCGGGTGTCCACAGGCTCACCTGCTCAGCGCGCCCGGCCCACGCTTCCGCACGGTTCCATGTATGCGCGCACCGTCCGTTGGGCGGCGGCGTCCGCGAACGCCAGCAGCTCGAAGAGCTCCCGGTCGGGATCCTCGTGGTGCGCGTCCACGAATCCGCGCGCGTTCGCGTGCATGAAGTCGGCCCCCATGTTGATCTTGGCGACGCCGTTGGCGACCGAGCGCTGCAGGTCTTCCGGCGAGGTCCCCGAGCCGCCGTGCAGCACCAGCGGCGTCCCGCATGCCTCGTTGATGCGCTCGAGTCGGTCGAACTCCAGGACGGGCACGAACCCCTCGGGCAGGAGCCCGTGGCTGGAGCCGTAGGAGACGGCCAGCGCGTCCACGCCGGTGGCGCGCACGAACTCGGCGGCCTGCTGCGGGTCCGTCATCATCTCCTCACGGGTGAAAGCGTCGCCGGCCACCGCACCCATGCCGCCGACCTCGCCCTCGATGGAGGTGCCGTACGCCTGGGCGAACTCGACGATGCGTCGGACGACCTCCACGTTCTCCTCGAAGGGGAGCTCGGAGGCGTCCATCATCGCGCTGGTGAAACCGGCATGGATCGTCTGGCGGACGAGGTGTTCGTGCTTGCCGTGGTCGATGCTGATCGCCACGGGCACGGACGCCTCCCGTGCGAGCGCACGGACCCCGTCGACCAGCACTCGTGCGGGGAGATGGTCGACGAGCAGGCCTTCGTAGAAGTCGATGATGACGGGGGAGCGGGCCGCCTCTGCAGCGCGGATGATGCTGCGGGCGGTCTCGAGGTTCAGGGCGTTGACGGCCAGGACGGCGTAGCCGTTCTCGTAGGCCTCACGGATCATCGGGCCCATGGGCTGATACATGCGATCTCCTTCGTGCGCGACGGGCGGGGGCAGAGCGGGTCAGCTGAAGCGGATGTCCGAGAGGTCGAGCTCCTTCTCGTCCTCCATCACGGCTGCGGCCTCGGGCGCCTCTGCGCCTTCGAGCACGCGCTTCTTCCAGGCGAAGAGGATGACGCCCGTGACGAAGGAGCCGGCGGCCAGGGACGCCAGGAACAGGAACGGATCGGTCATCGCGGGAACGATGAACAGTCCCCCCGAGGGGACCGGGGATCCGATGCCCCACCACATCGACAGGGCGCCGCCGACTGCCGCGCCGCTGGTGCAGGCGACGACCACGCGCAGGATGTCGGCCGCGGCGATGGGGATGACGCCCTCGGTGATCATGCAGACGCCCATGGGAAGGGCGATCTTGATGTTGTCGCGCTCCTGGCTCGAGTAGATCGGCCGATGGAAGATCTTGCTGAGCAGGAACGAGAAGCCGACGCCGAAGGGCGGGACCATCGAGGCCAGGACCTTCACCGCCTCCGGATCCTGCACGCCCTCGAGCAGCAGGCCGTCCGCGAACAGGGAGGCGGTCTTGTTGACGGGGCCTCCGAAGTCGAAGGCGGCCATGCCGCCCAGGATCGCTCCGAAGCCCAGGCGCATGGACCCCTGCATGCTCGAGAGGAACTGTGTGAGCGCAGAGGTGGCCCATACGATCGGCACGCCGATCACGAAGTACATGAGCAGCCCGATCACCAGCGTGCCCAGCAGAGGCAGGATCATCATCGGCATCAGGCCCTCGGCCCAGACGGGCACCCTGAGGTGCCGGCGCAGCCAGAGCACGAACCAGCCGACGAGGAAGCCGCCCAGCATCCCTCCCAGGAAGCCGGCGCCGATCGAGCCGGCGATGGTGCCGATGAGGAGGCCGGGCGCGATGCCCGGGCGATCGGCGATCGAGTAGGCGATCGCCGCGGAGATGACGGGCGGGAGCAGTCCCATCCCGAGCACGCCCAGTGACAGCAGGGCCGACTGCCAGGTGTAGTGCGCCGTGTAGTCCTCGATGACCTCGCCGCCGGTGAGGTTGCCGATGGCGATCAGCAGGCCGGAGGCGACGACCAGCGGGAGCATGTACGAGATCGCCGTGAGCGCGTGCTTCTTGAGCTCGGGGCGCGGCAGCCTGCGGGTTTCGGTGCCGGGGGAGGCGGTCGTGTGCGTGGACATCTCAGGCCGCCGTCAGCTTCTGCTCGATGGCCGAGAGCAGCTTCGTCGGCGAGGCGATCACGGTGCTGGTGCCGACCTCGACGATCTGCTTCCCCTCGAACCTCTCGCGACCACCGATCTTGATGTCGACGGCGAGGAGGACGAAGTCGGCCTCGGCGATCTCCTCCGGGGCCAGCGGGGTCTCGGTGCCGATGGTTCCCTGGGTCTCGACCGCGGCCTCCCATCCCAGGGTCTTCGCGGCGTTGAGGATCTTCTCCTTGGCGATGTAGGTGTGGGCGATGCCGGATGTGCAGGCGGCGACGGCGACGAACTTCACTTGTCGGACTCCTTCGTGCGAGTGGTGATGAGCGAGACGACCTCGTCGGCGGTACGAGCCTCGTGCAGCTCGCGGATGAAGTCGTCGGACGCCAGGAGGATGGCGACCTTCTGGAGAAGGCGCAGGTGGGTGGTGTCCGCGTCCTCCTCGCGTACGGCGAAGAGGATGAGCGCGGTGACGGGATCGCCGTCGAGCGAGGGCCACGTCAGCGGCGCGGAGGTGCGCCCGATCGCCACCGTGGTCTCTCGAACCCCGGCGGACTTGCCATGAGGGATCGCGATGCCCTGTCCGAGGCCGGTGGGACCGAGCTCCTCACGGGCGATCACGTCCCGGACGAACCCCGCGGGATCCTCGACATGGCCTGTGGCGACGAGCGACTCCGTGAGCTCGCGGATCGCATCCTCACGAGTGGTGGCGGTGAGATCCAGACGGATGAGCCGCGGATCCAAGAGGCTGGTGAGTTCGGCGGTGGTCATGCGCCCACCTGCCCGATCGGTGCCTCGAGGGCGGGAAGGGTGTGACGGACCATGGGCATGACGTCTCCTCTTTGAGCGTGACGATGCGGGTTATTGCTGGTTTGCGCAAGAGTATGCGTGTAGCACGCAGGAATCAAGAGGTGAACGGGAGCTGGACGAGCGGTCAGGCGCCGACGGAGGGCGCACGGCGATCCGGCTCCGCCACGGCCCGTCCGCCGCGGCGTCGGGTCGCGAGACGTCGGGTCGGCCGTCCGAGATGTCCGTAGAGTTCTCCCCGGCGGCCTCCCTGCCATCCCTCCTCCGCGCACGTTGCCGGGTCCGCGAAACCTCGCGACGGCGGCCCGCGCACACCTCCTTCCGAACGGAACGACCGATGACCAGCCCCACCCCTTCCCCCGAGAACAACGGCTCCGCGAACTCCGGGTTCCCCGACGCCGGGTCCGCAAATGGCACCTACGGCTCCGCCGGCGACCCCTATGGTTCGGCGAGCGGCCCCTACGGGTCGGCGAGCGCCGCCTACGGATCCCCGGCCCCCGCTCCGGAGTACGCGGACTCCCCGCAGGCCCCGCAGGCCTCGCAGGCCCCGCAGTTCTCCGCGTCCCCGCAGACGCCGGGTCAGGGCCAGGAGCCGCCGAAGAAGTCCAAGGCGCTGTGGTGGGTGCTGGGCGGCTGCGGGTGCCTCGCGCTGCTCGCGATCGCGGCCGTCGTCATCGTGATCGTGATGCTCGTGAACAACGCCGACACCAGTGATGAGCCCGCTCCGACCACGGTCTCCGCGTCCTCGTCCGACGACGACGGGTCGGACGAGCCCAGCGACTCCGCCACGCCGTCCGACCACACCGTCGACGCGACCCCGAACGATGACTCGTCGGCAGATGCCGACGATTCCGGCGACTCCGCTGCCGACGGCACGGACGTCGACCCCGACGACAAGGACGGCGCCCTCGCCGACGCGAAGATCCAGTCCGACATGCTCTACTCCTCGGAGAAGGGCATCCACGACACCCTCGTCTTCGAGGGGTACAGCGACGAGACGGCCACCTACGCGGTGGATCACCTCGACGCCGACTGGAACAAGAACGCACTGGAGCGGGCCAAGCAGTACGCCGCGGACGGCATGTCCGACGACGAGATCCGCGAGCAGATCACCTCCGAGTACGGCGAGCAGTTCACCGAGGAGCAGGCGGACTACGCGATCAAGCACCTGCACGACTGACGGCGGCGTGGGCGGTGCCGCCGCGCCGCGTCACCCCGCAATGGCTGGTTCGTCGGGCCCCGGGCGCACAATGCGCACATGAGACCGACCAGCGATCGGGCCGAGGAACCGGGGGAGAGCAGGGGCGGGGCGCCGTCCCTCGATGCCCCGGTCTTCGACGCCCTGTGCGCCCACTACGCCCCGGGGCTCGTCAGCGGCGGTGACGTGCGCTGGCTCGCCCACGCGTGGTCCACGCTGGCCGTCGTCGGCGAGGTGCCCGTCGAGATCCCGCTGAACGGGATCGAGGGGGCCGACGCCCGGATCCGCCTGGCGGCGCTCGCCCTGTTCGGCGCCGCCTACGACGGCACGGACGAGGAGCCGGAGCCGCCCGCGATCCTCGAGGGGCCCCATGCCCTCGCCGCCGAGGACATGGCGGCGTGGATGGCCGCGCATGGCCTGATGACCGTCGCCCAGTTGCAGGCGGAGGCCGAGCGCGTCGACCCGGACGCCCCGTCGGCCGACGCTCTGTCGGCCGGCGCCCCTGCGCCGGACGGCCGTGCCCAGGAGCCCTCCGACACCGACAGTGCCCGGGACGGGCGCGCCACCGAGCCGGCCCTGTGCACCGAGGACGTCGAGTTCGCGATCGACGCGGTCGCCGGCGAGGTCATCGGCGCCTACTCCCGTCTGCGTCCGCACGTCGTCGCGCTCTTCGCCGAGCTCTGGGCGCAGAGCTACCCCGCCTCCGACCCCGAGGACGCGGACGACTCCCGCAACGGCGGCACCTTCGTGTTCCCGCACTCGACCTATCCGCTGCCCGACAGCGAGACGCTGATGATCCTCAATGACAATGGCAGCGACACGGAGAAGCGCGCCGCCATGCTGCGGCTCTTCGCGCAGATGCAGTCGCTGAGGAGCTGAGCCTCGGCTCGGCAGAGCAGTCGCGCCCGACGGGCTGTCGGACGCGGGGCCGGCTCATCCCCACAGGCTCGCGTACGCGGCGCGGATATGGGACTCGATGCGCTCGGAGGCGAGCTGGGCGGACCCCTCCTCGATCGCCTCGAGGACGCCGTGGTGCTCCGCGCGCAGCCGCGCGATCAGCGCATCGGAGTCCTCCAGGGAGCCGAAGGCCTGCAGGATCGGCAGCCGCATGGACTCGCGGATCGCGATCGTCATGTCGGTGACCAGGCGGTTGTGGCCCGCCTCGGCGAGGGCCACGTGGAAGGCGGTGTCGAGCTCGTTGAACGCGGCGCGATCGATGCCCGGCTCGTCCATGGCCCCGAGAATCTCGCGCAGTCCGGTGAGGTCCTCCGCGGAGGCGTTGCCCGCGGCCAGGCTCGCGCTCGAGCGCTCGAGCATGACGCGCGCGTCGATGACGTCGCCCATCGGGAAGCTCGACAGCGCGACGTGCAGGCGCAGCAGCCGCGTGAGCGCATCGCTGGTCTCCGCGACGACCTGCGTGCCGGCGACCGGCCGTGAGCCCACGGCGGAGCGGACGGCGCCCTGCGCCTCGAGCGTGCGGATCGCCTCGCGCACCGCGGCGCGGCTGACCTGCAGTCTCTCGGCGAGGTCGCGTTCGGCCGGGAGGGTGTCGCCCACGTGCAGCGCACCGCTGGTGATCTGCTCCTCGATGCGCTCGACGACGAGCTCGTAGGCGCGGCTGCGGTTCACGGGCCGCCAGGCGTCGGACCCAGCGGCACGCGGGAGCTCCGACCCATGGGCCGAGGACGTGGTGGTCACGACGGAGCTCCCTTCGCGTCATTGACAAGTGCTGCGCGCCACTCTAGCGTGCCGCTGTGTGGTCAGACCACTGAACGGTCCGGCCCACAGTCGCAATCAACGTCACCGTCGACGGAGAGCCCCTCACGCGCAGGCTTCGTGCGGGTCAGGTGTCGCGGATGGCGGCCGCCCCCGACCCGAGACCCCTGAGCGAGGTTCCCATGTACCAGCCCGTCCTCGATGCACTGGGCGGTTCGCTCCTGCTCACAGCCCTGGTGGCGATGCTGCCCCTGGTCGTCCTGTTCGTGCTGATCGGCGTCGTGCGGCTGACGGCCTGGAAGGCGGGGCTGATCGCCCTGGTCCTCTCGCTGCTGGTCGCCGTGCTCGCCTACTCCATGCCCGTGGGCCAGGCCGTGCTCTCGGCCACCGAGGGCGCCGCGTTCGGGTTCTTCCCGATCCTGTGGGTCGTGATCAACGCGATCTGGGTCTACAACATGACCGTGGTGACCGGGCACTTCGACGTGCTGCGGCGCTCCTTCGCGAAGGTCAGCGACGACCAGCGGATCCAGGCGGTCATCATCGCCTTCTGCTTCGGCGCCCTGCTCGAGGCGCTCGCCGGCTTCGGCACACCCGTGGCGATCACGAGCGTCATGCTCCTGGCCGTCGGCATCAAGCCGCTGAAGGCCGCCGTGGTCGCGCTCGTCGCCAACACCGCGCCGGTCGCCTTCGGCGCGCTCGCCGTCCCGATCACCACGCTCGCCAAGGTCAGCGGCCAGGACGAGCACCTGCTCTCCTCGATGGTCGGTCGCCAGACGCCGCTGCTCGCGGTGATCGTGCCGATGATCCTGGTGTTCATCATCGACCGCCGACGGGGCCTCGTGCAGACCCTTCCGGCCACCCTGACCTGCGGCATCGTCTTCTCGCTGGCGCAGTTCGTCACCTCGAACTTCATCTCCACCCAGCTCACCGACATCGTCGCCGCCCTGGTCGCGGCGCTCGCCGTGGTGCTCCTGCTGCGCGTCTGGCAGCCGCGCGAGGCCTTCGTCCCCGCGACCGACGCCGACGAGACCGCGGGACGCTCCCAGGCCTCCGGCGCCGGTGTCCGCACCCCGGAGGAGATGGCCGAGGCCGACCGCGACGCGCACGACACCACGGCCGACGTGGTCCGCGCCTACGCCCCGTACGGCATCATCGTGGCGCTGTTCGTGATCACCCAGCTGCCCGGCATCAAGGACTTCATCGCCCATGAGGCGCTGAACCCCTCGTTCCAGTGGCCCGGGCTGCACCTGCTGAACGCCGCGGGCGAGCCGTCGACCATCCCGACCTTCAAGCTCGACATCCCGGCCTCCGCCGGCACCTGGCTGGTGATCGCGGGCCTGATCTCGATCCCCGTCATCGGCATCTCCCCGGCCCGCGCCTGGAAGGCCTACACCGGCACCTACAGGCAGCTGGCCGCGGCGATCGTCACCGTGATGGCCGTGCTCTCGCTCGCGTACGTCATGAACGCCTCCGGGCAGACCTCGACGCTGGGCACCTGGCTCGCGGCCTCCGGCGGTCTGTTCGCGCTGGTCTCCCCGGTGCTCGGCTGGATCGGCGTGGCCGTCACCGGCTCGGACACGTCCTCGAACTCCCTGTTCGGCGCCCTGCAGGCCTCGGCCGCGCAGCAGGCGGGCCTCGAGCCCCTGCTGACGGCCTCGGCGAACTCCTCGGGCGGCGTGCTGGGCAAGATGATCTCCCCGCAGAACCTCGCGATCGCCGCCGCGGCCGTCGGGCTCGCGGGCAAGGAGGGGGAGATCCTGCGGCGCGTGCTGCCCTGGTCGATCGTCTTCCTCGCGCTCATGTGCGTGATCGTGTTCCTGCAGTCCACGCCGGTCCTGGCCTGGATGATCCCCTAGGTGGACGCGCGAGCGCCCCGGGACAGGTCGTCCCAGGGCGTCAGGTCGGGCGGCGCCCGCCCTGTGCGCTCGACGCTGAGCGAACCTGCCCCGCTCAGTCGTTGCCCGCGAACACTGCATCCATGACGGGCACGGTCTCGGGCTTCCCCTTGTCCACGGAGCGCTGAGCGGTCCAGGAGGTGCCGTCGTCCCCGCGGTCGAAGGTCTCCTCGATGAGCTCGTCGGTCAGCAGCTCGGAGCCGTCGTCGCAGCGGTACCAGCTGAGCTTGTCGTGCCAGTGCTTGTCGTGGTCATGGGAGATCGTGGAGCACTGGATGCCGTTCTCGCTGCCGTCGTCCAGCTGGACGAACAGGGGGATCAGGTCGCCGTCGCCCTGGTCCATGTCCCCGTCGGCGGCGGTCGGGGAGTCGAAGCGGATCGCCGTGTGGTCGACCGCGGAGGTGATGCACATGGCCACCGTCTCGCCCTCGGCCATGTCGCAGGCCAGGGCGCCCGCGGCCGTCGGCCCGCAGACGAACATGTCGTCGTCCTGGGCGTAGGGCGAGCGGGTCTTGCCGCCCATCTCGCACAGGTCCTCGTCGACGTCCTCGATGGTCCAGGTCTCGTCGATCCACAGCGTGTCGATCGAGGTCGAGCCGCCTGTGGTCGAGCCGGAGGAGTCGTCCCCGTCCTGGCTGTCGGAAGGCTCGTCGGAGTCGTCGTTCTGACCTTCCGACGGATCGTCCGACGGGGAGTCGTCCTCGCTCGGCGTCTCGCTGCCCTCGTCATCCGCGATCTCCGCGTCGGCGTCGTCCGAGTCCGCCTCGGTGGTCTCCTCGCTGGGCGAGTCGTCGTCGCCGGACTGCTCGGTGGTCGCCTCTGCCGTCGTCGGCGGATCCTCCTCGGTGTCGGATCCGCACGCGGCCAGGCCGAGCACGAGCAGTGATGAGGCGGCGCAGAACGTGAAGACGCGGCGCATGGAGTTCCCCCTCCGTCATGCGGCGCCGGCGCCGATGCCGACGTCGTCCCCGGCCGCGCAGTGCACCGCTGGTGCGGCGCGCTCCCCACGGCGGCCTGGTGCCATCCCAGCGGACCCGGCGCCCGCGTGCAACCGATTCGGGCATACAGGCGGGTCGCGATGCGTGTCCGATGGGAGGCGTCGGGGCATCGCGCCGACCGGGCGCGGGCCGCGCTACGGTGATCGGGCCAGGTGCCGCGGCGGTCCTTCCCGGGCCGCGGACGCGCGTTCCCGCTGCTGCGCAGAAGGAGCCCCGAGCGACGATGCCCTCCAACTCCACGCCGAAGACGCCCGTCCCCACGCCCTCAGAGTCCGCACCCACCGGGCGCGCCTCCTCCCGCTGGTCCTATCGCTCGACGGGCTCGCTGCTGTCGATCTGCTCGACGAACTCGACGCTGTCCATCGGCAGCGTCGGCTCGTTCCTGTCCATCGGATCGATCGGCTCGTTCTGCTCCGTGCTCTCGATCGGCTCCGCCGTCTCCGTGCTGGCGGTCCTCTCGTGGGCCTCGCGGGGCGCCGTGCTGTCGGCCCGGTCGCGGGGCGGGGTCATGAGGGCGCGCTGAGCGGGCCGGCGGCAGGACGTCGGGCCCACGAGGTGTCGCCTGCCCGACGCCCGCCGCGCGAGTGGGCCCCGCTCAGATGTCCCGGAACGTCTCGATCTGCGCACCGAGCGCGTTCAGGCGCTGCGCGAGATCCTCGTACCCGCGGTTGATGACGTAGACGTTGCGCAGCACCGAGGTGCCCTTCGCCGCGAGCATCGCCAGCAGGATGACGACCGCCGGACGCAGCGCCGGCGGGCACACCAGCTCCGCGCCGCTCCAGTGGGTCGGGCCGTCGATGAGCACCCGGTGCGGGTCCATGAGCTGCACGCGCGCGCCGAGCTTGTTGAGATCGGTCAGGTAGATCGCGCGGTTCTCGTACACCCAGTCGTGCAGCTGGGTCCGGCCCTCGGCCGTCGCGGCGATGACCGCGAAGAACGGCAGGTTGTCGATGTTCAGGCCCGGGAAGGGCATCGGGTGGATCTTGTCGATGGGCGCCCGCAGGTCCGAGACGTGCGTGGTGATGTCCACGAGACGGGTCTTGCCGTTGGCCGCGAGGTACTCCTCGGTGCGGTCGTAGGTGAAGCCCATGTCCTCGAGCACGGCGAGCTCGATCTCCATGAACTCGATCGGCACGCGGCGCACGGTGATCGAGGACTTCGTGACGATCGCGGCGGCGATCAGGCTCATCGCCTCGATCGGGTCCTCGCTGGGCGCGTAGTCGACGTCGGCCCGGATCTCCGACCTGCCGTGCACGCGCAGGGTGGTGGTGCCGATGCCCTCGATCCCCACGCCGAGCTTCTCGAGGAAGAAGCAGAGGTCCTGGACCATGTAGTTCGGGCTCGCGTTGCGGATGATCGTCTCGCCCTCGTAGCGGGCGGCGGCCATCAGCGCGTTCTCGGTGACGGTGTCCCCGCGCTCGGTGAGGACGATGGGCCGACGGGGCCCGGCGCCCGGGGTCGCGCTCGCCTGGTAGTGGCCCTCGGTCGCGACGACCTCGAGCCCGAAGGGCCTCAGCGCCGTCATGTGGGGCTCGACGGTGCGGGTGCCCAGGTCGCAGCCGCCCGCGTAGGGGAGCTGGAACTCCTGCTCGCGATGCATGAGCGGACCCAGGAACATGATGATGCTGCGGGTCCGACGGGCGGCGCCGGCATCGATCGAGGCCAGGTCCAGCTGCTCGGGCACGATGATCTCGAGGTCGTTGTTCTCGTTCAGCCAGCGGGTGCGCACGCCGATCGAGGTGAGCACCTCGAGCAGACGGTTGACCTCCTCGATGCGCGCGACCCGGCGCAGCACAGTGGTGCCGCGGTTCAGCAGCGAGGCGCACAGCAGCGCGACCCCGGCGTTCTTCGACGTCTTCACGTCGATCGCGCCGCTCAGCGTGGTGCCGCCCTGCACGCGCAGGTGCGAGGGGGCCGACGATCCGATGCCGACGATCCCCGAGTCGAGGGCCTCGCCGATCTTCGCGAGGGTGTCGAGCGTCAGGTTCTGCTGGCCCTTCTCGATCCGGTTGATCGTGCTCTGCGAAGTGGAGAGCTTCTCGGCGAGCTGCGCCTGCGTGAGGCCCGAGTGCAGACGGGCGTCGCGGATGAGGCGGCCGATCTCGTTCCGGTAGTCCTGGTCGCCCGAACGGGCGCCGGCGGCGGCGGACGCCGCGGCGAGCTGTGCGGACGGGGCGGAAGGTGCGGAAGGTGCGGAGGGCGCGGAAGACACGGAGGAGCCGTTCGAAGGCGCGGAGGGGCCGTCAGCGGGACGGGTCTGCGAGGTGAACTCGTCGGTCGTCGTCATGCTCGGGAGCGTATCTCATCTATGAGATACCGGCAGGTAGTGTGATCGGGAAGACGTCCGCGGCGTGGGCGCCGACACCCTTCGCGCGATGTTCCGCGTCGAGGAGTCGGCCTTTCGCGGGGCAAGAGGTCGGCCGCGCTCGGCGCCGGGAGAGTGCCCCGCGGCGCCACGCCCGACAGCACCGTGCCCCGCGCCGCCACATCCGCCGGGACCGCGCCCCCGCGCTGCCACGTCCGCTGGGCGACGGGTGCCCGGCGTCAGCTCTCCGGAGGCGGGGGAGGAGTCGGCGCGCCCACGGGCGGCGCGACGCGCGGATAGCGCGCGGCGGTGCCGCCCGCGACCGCGTCGGCCCCGTCGGACGCTCCCGTCGCACTGCCACCGGCCGCACCGGCCTCGACCAGGGTCGCGCTCGCCGGCGCCGGGTCCCAGCCGCGGTCCACGACGCGCTTCTGCACCGTGATCGCCGCGCCGAGGATGACCAGGCCGATCACCGCGAGGATCACCGAGCCCAGCAGCACGCCGGGGCGCGCGCCGTAGCCGATGAGGATGCCGAACCAGCCGAAGTCGGTGTCGCCGAAGGTCGTGTTGGCCGAGCCGAAGGTGCCCAGCACCTTCAGCAGCAGTGCGGGCAGGAAGGTGACCAGCAGGCCGTTGACGAACGCGCCCGCGACCGCGCCGCGGCGTCCGCCGGTCGCGTTGCCGTAGACGCCCGCGGCGCCGCCGGTGAAGAAGTGCGGGACGAGCCCGGGCAGGATCAGCGCGAGCCCGAACAGCGGGCCGAACACGGTGCCGAGCAGCAGCAGGCCCACGAGCCCGCCCACGAAGCTCGAGAGGAAGCCGATGAGCACGGCGTTCTGGGCGTAGGGGAAGACGATCGGGGCGTCCAGCGCGGGCACCGCGCCGGGCACCACGCGGGCGGCGATGCCCTGGAAGGCGGGCACGAGCTCACCGAGGATCGTGCGCACGCCGAACAGGATCACCGCGACGGCGATGCCGAACTGCAGGCCCTGCGTCACGGACTGCATGAGGTAGTTGCCCACGTTCGTCGCCCCGCCCTCGAAGGCGGTGAACGCCGTCTTCTCGCCGGCGCGGACCAGATAGACGACGGCGACGATCACGTACATGAGCACCATCGACAGCGCGGTCGCGACCATCGAGTCGCGCAGGAAGCGCAGCGACTCGGGCACCTTGAGGTCCTCGGTCGAGCGGCTCCTCCCCTTCGGATCGACGAGTCGGCCGACGCTGCCCGCGGCGATGTAGCCGGCGGTGCCGAAATGGCCGATCGCGATCGAGTCGTCGCCCGTGATGCGCCGCGTCCAGGGCTGCGCGAGCGCGGGCAGCGACACCATGAGCACGCCGAGCAGCGCCGCCCCGAGGATCACCACGACCGGCGAGGGCATGCCCGCCGAGGCCATGACAATCGTGATCAGGGTGGCCATGAACAGCAGGTGGTGCCCGGTGAGGAAGACGTAGCGCAGCGGCGTGAAGCGCGCGAGCAGGATCGCGACCACGAACCCGAGGATCATCAGCCAGGACACCTGCGCGCCGAACTGCTCCTGAGCGATGCCGGCGATGGCCTCGTTCGTGGGCACCACGCCCTGCGCGCCGAGCGCGCCCTTGATCATCTCGCCGAGCGGCGTGAGCGAGGAGGTCACGAGCGTCGCCCCGGCCCCGATGAGCAGGAACCCGAGCACCGCCTTGATCGCGCCGCCGGCGATCTGGCCGACGCTCTTGCGCAGGGCGATCAGGCCGATCGCGGTGATGATGCCGATGAGGAACGCGGGGACGCTCAGGATCTCGTTGACGAGGAACTGGGCGATCGCGACGAGGACGTGCATGACGGGCTCCGTGCGGGTGAGGAGGGGACGGGAAGAGGGGACGGGAAGAGGGGACGGGACGAGCGGGCGG
>NZ_JAKRMO010000068.1:0-23062 GCF_022346485.1 Brachybacterium sp. ACRRE
TCCACGCTCCTGACCTGCTCTGATGCCTGGAATCTGAGGTGGATTCTAATTATTGGTAGCGGGATCTGGTGAGTCCCGCGCATGCCCGGTTCCCCCGTCGGAGGCCTCCGCGGGGCAGTGACCTGCGCTCTTGCTGAACGCGTTCCCAGGGTTCGACGGCCCCGCCAGGCACGGACACGCCCTGGAACGGCTCTGCCGCAGGGTTTCCCTCCACCCCGCTCCACGCTCCTGACCTGCTCTGATGCCGCGAATCTGAGGTCGATTCGACGAATGGGTAGCGGGAAGTGGTGAGTTGTGGGGTAAAGTGGGGCGTGCAGGAGGGAGATGGTGATCCCTCGTCGAGAAAGGGGGCGCGGATGTTCCTCGGAACCTTCACGCCCAAGCTCGACGACAAGGGCCGCCTGATCTTTCCCGCGAAGTTCCGGGACGAGCTCGCCTCGGGCCTGGTGATGACTCGGGGGCAGGAGCACTGCATCGCGGTGTACCCCCTGGCCGAGTTCCGCCAGAAGCTCGAGGAGGCCAGGCGGGCTCCGACCACGGATCAGCGCACGCGCGACTACCTGCGTGTGCTGCTCTCGGGGGCGGAGGACGTCATCCCGGACAAGCAGGGCCGCATCACGATCCCCGGCCAGCTGCGCACCTACGCGGGCCTGGACCGGGAATGCGCCGTGATCGGCGCTCTGGACCGTCTCGAGGTCTGGTCGCTCCCCGCGTGGGAGTCCTACCTCGAGCAGAAGGAGGAGGGCTTCGCCCAGACCGCCGAGTCGGTGGTCCCGGGCCTGTTCTGAGGGACTCCGTCCCGCGAGACCTCTCGTCGCTCCCGCCCCGACGCAACTTCCCCGGTGGCGGGTCGGGAGCGACGAGGAATCCCGCCGGACGGCACCACGAGCAGCACGCGATGCCGCACCACGACGATCGAGAAGCACGCATCACGCAGGAGAGGCGGTGGCATGGACGAGAACCAGCATCCGGTCCGGGCCCAGGACCGCCACGCTCCCGTCATGCTCCAGGCGTGCGTCGATCTCCTCTCTCCGGCTCTGGTCGAGCCGGGCTCCGTCTACGTGGACGCGACGCTCGGCATGGGCGGCCACGCCAGCGCCGTGCTCGCCGCCTGCCCGCACTCCCGCCTCATCGGCATCGACCGTGACACCGCAGCCCTCGAGCTCGCCCGCGAGCGCCTCGCGCAGGACGGGTTCGCCGACCGCATCGACCTCGTGCACGCCACCTACGACGCGATCCCCGAGGTCCTCGCCGAGCGCGAGGTCACCGCGTCGGCCGTGATGATGGACCTGGGGCTCTCCAGCTTCCAGATCGACACGTCCGAGCGCGGCTTCTCCTACGCGGCCGACGCGCCCCTGGACATGCGCATGGACCCCGCCTCGGGAGGCCCCACCGCGGCCGACCTGCTGCGCGACCTCGACGAGAAGGAGCTCGCCCGCATCCTGCGGGAGTACGGCGACGAGCGCTTCGCCCCGCGCATCGCCCGCCGCATCGTCTCCGAGCGCGCCGAGCACCCGCTCGAGCGCAGCGGAGAGCTCGTCGACCTCCTGGACCGCGCGATCCCCGCGGCCTCCCGCGCGCACGGCGGACACCCAGCCAAGCGCTCCTTCCAGGCCCTGCGGATCGCCGTGAACGACGAGCTCGCGATCCTCGCCCGCGCGATCGACGGGGCCCTCGACTCCGTCGGCGTCGGCGGCCGCGTGGTCGTCGAGTCCTACCACTCGGGCGAGGACCGGCTCGTGAAGTCGGCCCTGGCCCGTCGCACCCGCTCCTCGGCGCCTCCGGACCTGCCCTTCGAGCTCGAGGAGCACAAGCCCACCTTCGCCGCTCTCACCCGCGGCGCGCTCCAGGCCGACGAGGCCGAGCGCGAGTCCAATGCCCGCTCCGCCTCGGTGCGCCTGCGCGCCGCCGAGCGCCTCCGACCCGCACACTGACGAACGACCGACGAATCGGAACGCATCATGGCCATCAGCACCGCACCCCGCGTCGCACCCCGCCGCGCCGCGCGACCCGTCGCCCGCACCTCCGCCAGGCCCCGCCTCGCGGTGGTCGCCGCGCCGTCGACGCGCCGCAGCCCGCTCCCGTTCGCGATCCTGTGCACCCTGATCGCCGTGGTCACCCTCACCGCGGTGCTGTTCCTGAACATCCAGATGTCCGACACCAGCTACGAGATCACCCGCCTTCAGTCCACCTCGCAGAAGCTCACCGAGCAGTCCCAGGGGCTGCAGGAGCAGGAGGACGAGCTGAGCACTCCCCAGGAGCTCGGGAAGCGCGCAAAGGATCTGGGCATGGTCCAGGCCGGCGACCCGGGCTACATCGATCTGGGAAATGGCAAGGTCGTCGGCGAGGCGCAGACGGTCCAGGGCGCCTCCGGGGCAGAATCGTCCTCGATCCCCGCGGCCTCGATCTACGAGGACGCGGAGACGTACCACGGAATGGGCAACGAGGGGGACTGATCGATGGCCTCGAACTCCCGTGACCGAGGACGTTCGGGCTCCTCGTCCTCGCGCGCGTCGTCCGGATCGGCGCGCGGCGCGTCGTCGTCCCGACGCCGTCAGACCCGACCCGCGCATCCGGTGATCCCGGCCCCGCGCGTGGGCGAGCCGCTGATGCGCCGCCGCCTCATGCTCACGCTCATGGGGGCCGGTGCCGTCACGCTCGGAGGCCGCCTGGTCTGGGTGCAGGGGCTGGACGCGAGCGCGCGCGCCGCTGAGGCGGTCGACCAGCGCACCACCGATCGCACCATCACCGCCCTGCGCGGAGAGATCGTCGACCGCAACGGCGCCGTGCTCGCACGCAGCGTCGAGCGCTACGACCTCTGGGTGAACCAGCTGCAGGTCGGCGACTTCAAGCCCAAGGACAAGGATCTGGGCACCGGCGTGAAGGCCGCCGCCAAGGTGCTCTCCCCGCTGCTGGACGAGGACGTCGACGATCTCGAGAAGACGCTCACGGGGAAGCGCGGCTTCCTCTACCTGCGCAAGAACGTCGAGCCCGACGTGCGCGAAGCCGTCATCTCGCAGGAGATCCCCGGGATCGGATCGGACCGCGTCTCCGAGCGCATCTACCCGGCCGGGGAGATCGGCGCCAACGTCATCGGCTTCATGGGCGGCGACGGTGCGGCGCTCGCCGGCGCCGAGTACAAGTACGACAAGAACCTGCGCGGCAAGAACGGAAAGGTCCGCTACGAGCGCGGCGCCGGCGGCCAGGTCATCCCCACCGGCAAGCAGACCACCGTGGAGGCCGTCGACGGCGACGACCTCGTGCTCACGATCGACGAGAACCTGCAGTGGAAGTCCCAGCAGGTCGTCGCCGAGACCGTGAAGAAGTTCGGTGCCGACGCCGGCAGCGCCGTCATCTACAACGTGCGCACCGGCGAGCTGCTCGCCCTCGCGGACTACCCGACGTTCGACCCGAACAAGCCCGGCAAGACCGACCCCGAGTACCTGGGCAACCAGTCGCTGTCCAACGTCTTCGAGCCGGGCTCCACGGGCAAGCTCCTCACCGTGGCGTGCGCTCTCGAGCACAAGAAGGTCACGCCGTCCTCCCACTACACCGTGCCCTACACGATGGACTTCGACGGCAACCGCATCAAGGACTCCCACCCGCACGAGACCCAGCACCTCACCCTCGCGGGCGTGCTGAAGAACAGCTCGAACGTGGGCACCGTGCAGATCTCCAAGACCGTCTCCGACAAGCAGCGCTATGCGACGCTCAAGGCCTTCGGGATCGGCGAGAAGACCGGCATCGGCCTGCCCGGGGAGTCCGAGGGCATCCTGCACCCCGTGGCGGACTGGGCGGGTCGCCTGCGCTTCACGATCGCCTTCGGCCAGGGGTACTCCGTGACCCCCATCCAGATGACAGCCGCGATCGGCGCCTTCGGGAACGACGGTGTGCGCATGCAGCCCACGATCGTGGCGGGCACCCGCGACGAGAAGGGCACGCTGACCGCGGCCACCACCGCCAAGGGCGTGCGCGCCTGCTCGAGCGAGACCGCGCGGACCATCCGCAACCTCATGGACAACGACATCGACGACGACGCCGCGTCCAACGCGGCCGTCCCGAACTACGCGGTCGGCGGCAAGACCGGCACGGCGGAGAGCGGGGCCGGCTACACCGCGTCCTTCATCGGGATGGCGCCCATCGACGACCCGGAGATCGCCATCGGCGTGTTCGTGTACGGACTGAAGACCTTCATCTCGGGCAACACGGCGGCCGCCCCCGCGTTCTCCGAGCTCATGCAGTACACCCTCCAGACCCAGGGCATCGCGCCCACCGGCACGAAGGGCAAGACCCTGGAGGACGAGTGGTGAGCGGTCATCCCCGCGCGGTCCCGCCCCGTCCCCGTCTCGACGTGGACGCTGCAGACGCCTTCGCGGCCCCGCGGATCACGGCGGGGGAGCTCGCCCGTCTGCTCGGGGCGGAGGTGGTCGGCCCTGCGGACGACGCCATCGTGCTGACCGGCGCGACCCTCGACTCCCGCGCCGTCGAGCCCGGCGACCTCTACTGCGCCCTGCCCGGGGCCCGCACCCACGGCGCCCGCTTCGCCTCCCAGGCCGCGGCCTCGGGCGCGCTCGCGGCCCTCACCGATCCCGTCGGCGCCCAGGAGTGCGTGCGCGCGGGCCTGGTCGCCCTGGTCCTGGACGATCCCCGTGCGGCGACCGCGCGCGCCGCGGCCGCCGTCTACGGCGACCCCTCGCAGCGGCTCACGATGATCGGCGTCACCGGCACGAACGGCAAGACGTCCGTCGCCACGATGCTGCACCGCACCCTGCTCTCCCTGGGGGTGCCGGCCGGCGTCATCGGCACCAACGGCACCGAGTACCGCGACGGCGACGGGGAGGACGCCGTGGTCACCACCGTGCGCACCACCCCGGAGTCGCCGGACCTGCAGGGGATCCTCGCGCGCATGCTCCAGAGCGGCGTGCAGGTGTGCGTCATGGAGGTCTCGAGCCACGCGATGGTCCTGCACCGGGCCGACGAGATCGCCTTCGACGCCGTCGCCTTCACCAACCTCTCCCAGGACCACCTGGACTTCCATCCCACGATGGAGGACTACTTCCGCGCCAAGGCCTCCCTCTTCGCGCCCGCGCACGCGCGCGTCGGCGTGGTCTGCGTGGACGACGACTGGGGCATGCGGCTCGCCCGCGAGTCGCCCATCCCGGTCACGACCTTCACCACGGACCCGGCCCGCTCCGCGGACGTCGTGGTCGAGCAGGTCGAGCCCCATGCCTTCGGCAGCTCCCTGCGCGTGCGCGAGGCCGACGGCTCGACCCACGATCTGAACTCCCAGATCCCGGGCATGCCGTACGTCGCCAACACCGTCGCCGTCCTGCTCCTGCTCGAGGCCGTCGGCCGCAGCGGCCCCGAGGTGCGCGAGGCGATCTCGCGCTCCGGCCGCGTGCCCGGACGGATGGAGCTGGTCGCCGAGGAGCCCGTGCGCGGGGTCGTCGACTTCTCCCACACCGAGGACGCCCTCGCCAAGACCCTCGCCACCCTGCGCGCGGTGCCGGGCACCCGCCGGCTCCTCGCCGTGATCGGCGCGGGCGGCGACCGCGACGCCGGCAAGCGGCCCCACATGGGCGCCGTCGCCGCCGACCTCGCCGATGTCGTGATCATCACCGACGACAACCCCCGCAGCGAGGACCCTGCCTCGATCCGCGAGCAGGTGCGCGCCGGCATCCCCGCGGACACCTCCGCCGAGGTGCACGTCGTCGCCGGTCGCGAGCGCGCGATCGACCTCGCGTGCGAGCTGGCCGACGTGGGCGACACCATCCTGCTGGCCGGCAAGGGCGCGGAGACCGGTCAGACGATCGGCGATACAGTCCTTCCGTTCGATGATCGCGTGCAGCTGCGGCGACGACTCTCCGGGTCCGACGCCGCGCCCGTGGATCCGGACGACGCCCCGACCCGACCCCGAGAAGGACGCTGAATGCTCGCCATCACAGCCCAGGAGATCGCCGACCTCACCGGCGGTGAGCTGATCGGCGGCGCCACGGGCACCGAGCAGGTCACCGGCGAGGCGCGCATCGATTCCCGCGCCGTGCGCGAGGGCGACCTGTTCGCCGCCTTCCACGGCGAGAACGTCGACGGCCACCGCTTCGTCGGCTCCGCCCGCGACGCCGGCGCGGCTCTCGCCCTGGTCACCGACGCCGTCGACGTCCCCGCCGTGCGCGTGGCCGACGTCGTGACAGCCCTGTCCGACCTGGCCCGCGCCCAGCTCGCGAGCGCCCGCGCGCGCCGCGAGGACCTGCGCGTCGTCGCCCTCACCGGCAGCGCCGGCAAGACCGGCACCAAGGACCTGCTGGGCGCGCTGCTCCGGGAGATCGGGCCGACGGTCGCGCCCTCCGGCAGCCCCAACAACGAGCTCGGCCTGCCGCTCACGGTGCTGTCCCTGACCGAGGACACCCGCTTCCTCGTGCTGGAGATGGGCGCCCGCGGCATCGGCCACATCGCCCACCTCACCGCGATCGCCCCGCCCGACGTCTCCCTCGTGCTGAACGTCGGCAGCGCGCACCTCGGCGAGTTCGGATCGGTTGAGGCGATCGCGCAGGCCAAGGGCGAGATCGTCGAGGCCCTCCAGCCCACGGGCCGGGCGATCCTCAACGCCGACGACGCCCGCGTCGCACGCATGGCCTCGCGCACCTCCGCGCCGGTCACCACGTGGGGCGTGGCCTCCGGCGACGTGCGCGTCCAGGACCTCCGCCTCGATGAGCAGGCCCGCGCCCGCCTCACCCTCGCCGTCCCCGAGGGCCTCACCCGCCTGGACGGCAGCGCCATCCCCGCGGACACCCGCGAGATCACCCTCGACCTGCTCGGCGAGCACCAGGCCCTGAACGCCGTCGCCGCCGCGACCGCCGCCCTCGTGCTCGGCATGGACCTCGAGGACCTCGCGCGCCTCCTGCCGCGCCTGCACCTCAGCTCCGGCCAGAGGATGGAGGCCGTGCACGCCGCCGGGGACGTGCTCATCCTCAACGACGCCTACAACGCGAACCCCGACTCCATGCGCCAGGCCCTGAAGACCCTCGCGCACCTGGGCCGCACCCGGCGCACCATCGCCGTGCTCGGCGAGATGCTCGAGCTCGGCGAGGACTCCCTGCGCCTGCACGACGAGGTGGGCCGCCTCGCCGTCCGCCTCAACATCTCCCAGCTGATCGCCGTCGGCCCCGGGGCCCGGCTGATCCATCGGGGCGCCTGCCTCGAGGGCAGCTTCGGCGACGAGTCCGAGGAGGTCCCCGACCTCGACGCCGCCCTCGAGCGCCTCGTCGAGATCGTGGAGCCGGGCGACGTCATCCTGCTGAAGTCCTCGCGCGACGCCGGCCTGCGCACGCTCGCCCAGCCGCTGCGCGATGCCCTCGACGCGCGCGAGCGCGGCGGGGGAGACCCGGCCGCCGCGCCGAGCGGCGGATCCGCAGGCGCTCACGCCCCGGCGGCCCACGGCATGGCAGACTCGCAGGACACGGCGCCGGACCCGGCGACCACCGGGCCGACACCCACGACCGACGACCACGAGCCGGGAGACGCAGGAGGCGCACGCGCATGATCGCGATCATCATCGCCGGCGGCGCCGCGCTCGTCCTGGCGCTCATCGGCACCCCGCTGTACATCCGGGTGCTCGTCAAGCGCCATTACGGGCAGTTCATCCGCGACGACGGGCCGACCTCGCACTCCACCAAGCGCGGCACCCCCACCATGGGCGGCGTCGCGATCATCCTCTCGGTGCTGATCGGGTACGCGGTCGCCCACCTCATCACCCAGCAGCCGCCGTCGGCCTCGGGCCTGCTCGTGCTGTTCCTGATGACAGGACTGGGCGTCGTCGGCTTCCTCGACGACTTCATCAAGATCACCCGCCAGCGCAGCCTGGGCCTGAGGGCCTACCAGAAGCTCATCGGCCAGTTCGCCATCGCGACGGCCTTCGCCGTCATGGCCCTGCTGTTCCGCAACGACTCGGGCCATGCGCCCGCGTCCACGCGCCTCTCCTTCGTGCGCGACCTGCCCTGGCTCGACCTCGCCTTCGCCGGCACCACCATCGGCTTCGTGCTCTTCGCGATCTGGGCGAACTTCCTGGTCGCCGCCTGGTCCAACGGCGTGAACCTCACCGACGGGCTCGACGGCCTCGCCACCGGCGCCACCATCATCTTCGCGGGCGTCTACCTCGTGATCTCCTTCTGGCAGTGGCGCCAGACCTGCACGAGCGGGCACCTCCTGCTGGACTCCGCCCACTGCTACAGCGCGCGCGACCCGCTGGACACCGCGATCATCGCGGCCGCGATCGGCGGCGCGTGCATCGGCTTCCTCTGGTACAACACCTCGCCCGCGAAGATCTTCATGGGCGACACCGGCTCCCTCGCCCTGGGCGGCGCCCTCGCAGGCCTCACGATCGTCTCGCGCACCGAACTGCTGGGCGCGATCATCGGCGGCCTCTTCGTGATCATCTCGCTGTCGGTCATCATCCAGGTCACGAGCTTCAAGCTCACCCGCAAGCGCGTGTTCCGGATGGCCCCGCTCCAGCATCACTTCGAGCTCAAGGGCTGGAACGAGGTCACGATCGTGGTCCGCTTCTGGATCATCGCGGGCGTCCTCGGCGCGGCCGGACTGGGCCTGTTCTACCTCGACGCGCTCCCGGGGATCGCCTCGTGAGCTCGGACGGCACGCCGGTCGACGCGCGCCCCTGGCCGGGCCTGGACGTCGCCGGCCTCAGGATCCTCGTCGTCGGCTTCGGCGTCTCCGGGTACGCGGTCGCCGACCAGACCATGCAGCGCGGTGCGAGCGTGATCGTCGTCGACGCGGCGGACACCCCGCGCCACCGCGAGCGCGCCCGCATCCTCGAGGTCTTCGACGTCGAGGTGCGGCTGGGCGCCGAGCACACGCTCGCCCTCCCCGAGGACGCGGACGTAGACCTCGTGGTCACGTCCCCCGGATGGCGTCCCGACCAGCCCCTGCTTGCGCAGGCCGCCGCCGCGGGCATCCCGGTGTGGAGCGAGGTCGAGCTCGCCCGCCGCATGCAGGCGCCGGACGGCCCCGCCTGGCTGGGCGTCACCGGCACCAACGGCAAGACCACCGTCGTGACGATGCTCGAGACGATCCTGCGCGCCGACGGGCTGCGCGCCGTCGCCTGCGGGAACGTCGGCCTGCCCGTCATCGAGGCGGCCCTCGACCCCGAGGGGTTCGACGTCCTGGCCGTCGAGCTCTCGAGCTTCCAGCTGCACTGGACCCAGCACGTGGACTGCGAGGCCGCGGCCGTCCTCAACATCACCGAGGACCACCTCGACTGGCACGGCGGCCTCGAGGCCTACGCCCGCGCCAAGGGAAAGATCTTCGAGGGCGTCCGCGTGGCCTGCGTCTACAACACGGCCGACGCCCTCACCCGGAGGCTCGTCGAGGACGCCGACGTCGTCGAGGGCGCCCGTGCCGTGGGCGTGACCCTGGGCGCCCCCGGCCCGTCCGAGCTGGGCGTCGTCGACGACCTGCTCGTGGACCGCGCCTTCGTCGAGGACCGCCGCCGTCAGGCCGCCGAGCTCGGCTCCCTGGCCGACCTGGCGCACCTGGGCCCCCACGGCGCCCCGCCCCACGTCGTCTTCAACGCGCTCGCCGCCGCGGCCCTCGCCCGCGCACACGGCGTCACCCAGGCGGCCGTGCGCGAGGGGCTGCGCGCCTTCCGCTCCGGCAGCCATCGCAGCGAGATCGTCGCGGTCGCCCCCGGCATCGCCTTCGTCGACGACTCCAAGGCCACCAATCCCGACGCGGCCCGCGCCTCCCTGCTCGGCATGGAGCACGTGGTCTGGATCGCGGGCGGCGACACCAAGGGGGCCGACGTCGACACGCTGGTCGCCGAGGTGTCCGGACGCCTCCGCGGCGTCGTGCTGATCGGATCAGACGACACGCCCTTCCGCGAGGCGCTCGAGCGACACGCCCCAGCAATACCCCGCGTGCGCGTGCCCGCGGGTGACACTGAGGACCCCGAAGGACGTTCCCGACTGATGCGGGAGGCCGTCGACGCGGCGGCCGGACTGGCACGGGAGGGCGACGCGGTGCTCCTCGCACCCGCCGCGGCCTCGATCGACCAGTTCGCGGACTACGCCGAGCGCGGCGACCTCTTCGCCGCCGCCGCCCGCGCGGCCACCGGGACGCAGGACGCCGAGGACACGCAGGAGCCGGACGGACCGGAAGGACGCGCATGAGCCCCCAGCAGACGCCCCGTCGGGCCCCTGCTGTGGTGCGTCCGGACGAGGACCGCCCCCTGGGCGACGTCGGCGGGCGCGTGCGCAACGGCCTCGGCGACTGGGGACGCTCCCCGGTCCTGGACTTCTACGGCCTGATCTGCGTGGGCACGCTGCTCATCGGCACCGGCCTCGTGATGGTCCTCTCCAGCAGCTCCGTGGTGAGCATCGCCAAGGGCGACTCCCCGTTCGCGGGACTGCTCGCGCAGGGGAAGTTCGCACTGATCGGGCTCGTCGGCCTGCTCGTCGCCGCATTCCTGCCCCCGCGCATCTACGAGAAGCTCGCGTGGGTGCTGCTCGGGCTCGGCCTCGCCCTGCAGTGCCTCGTGCACGTGCCGGGCATCGGGGTCGCCGCCGGCGGCAACACGAACTGGATCCGCATCGCCGGCCAGACCCTGCAGCCCTCCGAGCTCCTCAAGCTCGCGCTCGCCGTCTGGCTCGGCGCGATCCTCACCCGCAAGCGCCCGCTGCTGCACCGCACGATGCATCTCGTGATCCCCGTGGTGCCGGTCATCGTGGTCGCCCTGGGCCTTGTGCTGCTGGGCCACGACCTGGGCACGATGATGATCATGGCGATGCTGGTCGCCGGCTCCCTCTGGATCGGCGGCGTGCCGCGGCGCTGGTTCGTGCTCGGCGGCGGCGTGGGCGTCGCCGCGATCCTCTTCTTCGCCCTGACCAACGCGAACCGCATGGCCCGCATCGGCAACTGGCTGCACGGCACCTGCGAGGGCGACTCCTGCCTGCAGTCTGACCAGGGCCTCATGGGCCTCGCCGAGGGCGGATGGTGGGGCGTCGGTCTGGGGCAGTCGCGCCAGAAGTGGGGGCGCCTGCCTGCCGCCCAGGACGACTACATCTTCGCGATCATCGGCGAGGAGCTCGGGCTGATCGGCACGCTCGGCGTGCTGCTGCTGTTCTCCGTGTTCGCGCTCATCCTCTTCCGGATGATCACCCGCGCCCGGGACCCGTTCATCCAGATCACCATCGGCGGCGTGGGCGCCTGGCTGCTCGGCCAGGCCTTCGTGAACATGATGGTCGTCACCGGCATGCTCCCCGTGCTCGGCGTGCCGCTGCCCTTCATCTCCTCCGGCGGCTCCGCCCTGGTCGCGTCCATGCTGGCCCTGGGCATGCTGCTGTCCTTCGCCCGCCACGAGCCCGGCGCCCAGGAGGCCCTCACCGCCCGCATGGGCACCGTGCGCAGCGCTCTCGCCGTGATCCCCGCGAGCCGCGGGGGAGAGGGGACGCGACGTCGCCGCCGCGGTCGCCGCGGGGCGAAGCCGGCAGGCGGAGCGTCGTCGCGGAAGACGAAGGCGACGGCAGGAACCGCGAAGGCGTCCACCACGCGCGCAGCCGCCTCCGGCGGGCGCGCCCGCACCGCGGCCCCGTGCTCCCGCTCCCGCGGCGCCGGGACCCGCAGCTCCGGGACCCGCACCACAGGGTCCCGCGGCGCCGGATCCCGCAGCTCGGGCACCGCGCGACGTACCCGTGCCCGCTCGTCGGCCCGATCGGCCGAGCCCACTGCCCGCCCCGACACCGAGGGATACGCCCGCTGATGAACGCACCGACCGTCCTGCTGGCCGGAGGCGGCACCGCAGGCCACGTCTCACCGCTTCTCGCCACCGCCGCGAAGATCCGCGAGCTCGACCCCGAGGCCGAGGTGCTCGCCCTCGGCACGGCGGACGGCCTGGAGGCCGACCTCGTCCCGGCCGCGGGCCTCGAGCTCGTCACCATCGAGAAGGTCCCCTTCCCGCGTCGTCCCAACGGCGCTGCGCTGCGCTTCCCGGCCCGCTTCGGCGGCAGCCTGCGCGAGGTGCGCGCACTCATGAAGGACCGCGGCGTCGGCGCTGTCTGCGGCTTCGGCGGCTACGTGTGCCCGCCCGCCTATCTCGCCTCCGCCTCCGCGCGCATCCCTCGCCTCATCCATGAGGCGAATCGTCGGCCCGGCCTCGCCAACCGCCTCGGCGCCCGTGGTGCGGCGGCCGTGCTCACGGCCTTCGAGCACACCCCGTTGCCCGGTGCCCGCCGCATCGGGATGCCCATGCGCGAGGGCATCGCGGCCCTCGACCGCGCCGCCCGCCGCACCGACGCCGTGCGCTCCTTCGGACTGGACCCGGAGCGCCCCGTGCTGCTGGTCACCGGGGGGTCCCTGGGCGCCCAGCACCTCAACGAGGTCGTCGTGCACAGCGCGGAGACGGTGCTCGCGCACGGCGGCCAGATCCTCCACGTCACCGGCCGCGGGAAGACCGAGGTCGGAGCCGCCCTCGCGGACCGCGACGGCTACCAGCTGGTCGAGTACGTGAGCGCCATGGAGGACGCCTACGCCGCCGCCGACCTCGCCGTCACCCGCTCCGGGGCCGGCACCGTCAGCGAGCTCACGGCCGTCGGCCTGCCCGCGGTGTTCGTGCCCCTGCCGGTCGGCAACGGGGAGCAGGCGCTGAACGGCCAGGAGGTCGTGAGCGCCGGCGGCGCCCTCATGATCTCCGACGCCGACCTCGACGAGCAGGTCATGACCGGCACGATCCTGCCGCTGCTGAGCGACCCCGAGCGCCTGCGGGCGATGTCCGAGGCCTCCCGCGCCTTCGGCATCACCGACGCCGCCGAGCGCCTCGCCGGTCTCGTCCTCGCCGCCGCCCACCGCGGCTGATCCCAGCGCTGCTCACCCCACCGGGGCCGGCCCCGGCGCTGCTGGTCCCAGAGCAGTTCACCCCACTGCGGGCGGCCCCTCCGCGAGCCGGCCGCGGTGTCCCGTCGCGGGATCCTGTCCGGCTCTCCCCGGGCACGTGACCGACGACGCGCGGAGAGCCTCCGGGAGGCTCCGAGGAGCGCCGGTTACCGTGGGCGCATGACCCCGCGCGCTGCCTCCGACGACCTTCCCGCCCTGCCCGACGGGGTGCGCACGATGCTCCGTCCCGGAGACGTGGTCACCGACTCCGCATGGCCCCAGGGCCCCGTGCGCTCGCTCCATGTGGTGCGCATCGGCGGTGCGGGCATGTCCGCCGTCGCGCGGCTCGCCCTCGAGGCGGGGCTCGCCGTGAGCGGATCGGACTCGCAGGACGGCCAGTTCATCGGTCCGCTGCGCGCGGCGGGCGCCCGCATCGGGATCGGCTTCGACGCGGGCCTGCTGGCCGACGACGTCGATCTCGTCGTCGTCTCCACCGCCGTGCGCGCCGACAACGTCGAGGTGATCGCCGCTCGCGAGCGCGGCATCCCCGTCATCCATCGCGCCGCGGCCCTCGCCGGGCTGCTGCAGGATCGCCGACTGCTCGCGGTCGCCGGCACCCACGGCAAGACGTCGACGACCGCCATGGCCGTGCTCGCGCTGCGCGGCACGGACGCGGACCCGGCCTGGGCCCTCGGCGCCGCCGTCCCGGACCTGGGCCGCAATGCCGGACTGCGCGAGGACGCGGACTCCGAGCGGCCGACGGATGAGGCCGGTCCGGACGCTGCGCTCGCGGTGATCGAGGCCGACGAGTCCGACGGCTCCTTCCTCGCCTTCGCCCCCTCCGCGCTCGTGGTCACCAACCTCGAGGCCGACCATCTGGACTTCCACGGCGACGAGGCGACCCTCGTGGCCGCCTTCGACGCCCTCGTCGACCGCCTCGTCCCGGGCGGCACGCTCGTGGTCTGCGCCGACGACGCGGGTGCCGCGGCGCTGGGGGAGCGGTCCGCCGCGCGAGGCGTCGACGTCCAGACCTACGGACGCGCCTCCGGTGCCGACTGGCGTCTGCTCGAGGAGACGCCCGAGGCCACCGGCACCCACGCCCGGGTCGCAGGCCCTGTCGGCGAGATCGAGCTGGACCTGCACGTCACCGGGCACCACAACGTGCTGAACGCCATGGGCGCTCTGGCCGGGTCGCTCGCCCTGCTGGCCGTGGACGGACACGAGACCGCCGACGTCGCCGATCCCGCGGGTATCTCCGCCTCGACGCCGGACCCCGCGGCGATCGCGCGCGCCCTGGCGACGGGCGTCGGCCCCTTCACGGGCGCCTCCCGCCGCTTCGACCTGCGCGGAGTGGTCCGCGGGGTGCCCGTGTTCGACGACTACGCGCACCACCCGCGCGAGGTCGAGGCGACGATCGCCGCCGCCCGGGGCATCGTCGGCCCCACCGGGCGCGTGCTCGTCGCCTTCCAGCCCCATCTCTACTCGCGCACGCGCGCGTTCGCGGAGGACTTCGCCCGCGCCCTCGGCGGGGCCGACGAGACCTGGGTGATGCCCGTCTACGGCGCCCGGGAGGATCCCGACCCGGCCGTCGACGCGCGCACCATCACCGATCGCGCCGAGCCGGGCGCCGTGCTGCACGCGCTCACCGATCGCGCCGAGGTCGCACCCTCCCTCGCGGCCGCCGCCGAGGACGGCGACATCGTCCTCATGCTCGGCGCGGGGGACATCGTCGAGGCGACCCCGGGGGTGCTCGCAGCGCTCGGCGGTGAGCTGTCCTGATGGCGCGCCGTCCCACCCCTCCGCGGCCTCGCCCCGGAGCCCCGGAGCCCCGCCCGTCGGCCGACGAGCGTGCCGCGGCCCCTCGCCGTCAGGCACCCGCGCAGCGCGAGACCCCTGCGCAGCGCCAGACCTCGGCGCAGCGCGCGGCGCCCGCGCAGCGGCAGGCGCCCGCGTCCCGGAAGAGCGCCGCGCAGCGTCAGGGGGCCGCGGCGCAGAAGCGCCCCGCCCAGCGTCCGGGCTCCGCGGCGCAGAAGAGCTCCGCGCAGCGCACCGCGGCCTCCGGGTCCGCGTCGACCCCGGCTGCGCAGGGGCGCACGGGCGCCGACGCGTCGCACGAGGAGACGACGGGCCGGGGTCGCGTCGTCCAGGCCGCCGACCGCTTCGGCGGGATGCTGCGGGCGCGCCCCTGGCGGCGCCGTCGCCGCGCGATCATCCTCGGCACCGCCGGCACGGTCCTCGCCCTGATCGTCCTGCTGGTCGTCGCGATCACGATCCCCCCGCTGCGCGTGCACGAGGTGACGGTGAGCGGCGCAGGCTACGTGGACGCGTCCGCGGTCACCGACGCCGCGGCTCCGCAGGAGGACCACAGCATGCTGCTCGTGCGTTCGGGCGCCGTGGAGAAGGAGGTCGAGAAGGTGCCCGGGGTGAAGACGGCACAGGTCTCCAAGAAGTGGCCGAGCACGCTCAAGGTCGAGGTCACCGAGCGCACGCCGCTGGCGACCCTCAAGGACTCCGACGGCTCCACGCACATCCTCGATGCGGACGGCGTCGAGCTCCCCGAGGCCGCGGGCAAGGACAAGGAGCTCGTCCCGCTGACGATCGGCGGGAAGGGCGGCGACACCGACGCGATCTCCGGATCCATGCTCTCCGTCCTCGCGGCCCTGCCGGAGTCGATGCGCAGCACCGTCACCGGGATCACCGCGTCCTCCACGAACGACGTGACGCTCACGGTGAAGAGCGACTCCGGGACGAAGACCATCGTGTGGGGCAACGCGCAGGACAGCGAGCTGAAGGCGAAGGTCGCCACGACCCTGCTCACGCAGCCGGGCAGCGAGATCGACGTCACCAGCCCGGTCGCCCCCGTCACCCGCTGAGGCGGCGGGAGCGCCCCACGTGCGGAGCCGGGAGCGCCCCGTCCGCGGAGGCGGGGTCGCACCGCCCGCGGAGGCGGGAGGTCCCCGGCCTTCCCACCGACGCTCCTGCGATCCGGCCCTCGGCGCCCCCTTCGACGACGTACCCGCACAGATCGACGCAACACGCCGCGACACGCGCAGGTCGGTCGTTGCGCCGATCAGACCTCGTCCATAGCGTCGAGACAAGGGATGAGAGCGGAGAAGTCCCAACCTCAACTCGAGGTCGAGGGTCAGGGTTCGCGGACCTCGCCCCTCTCTCATCAGCACGAGTACGACAAGAGCAAGGACCTGAACGTGGCCGGATCCCAGAACTATCTCGCTGTCATCAAGGTCGTCGGCATCGGCGGCGGCGGTGTCAACGCCGTCAACCGCATGATCGAGTCCGGCCTCAAGGGCGTCGAGTTCATCGCGATCAACACCGACGCCCAGGCGCTGCTCATGTCGGATGCCGACGTGAAGCTCGACGTGGGCAAGGAGATCACCCGCGGCCTCGGCGCCGGCGCCGATCCCGAGGTAGGCCGCAAGGCCGCCGAGGACCACGGCGAGGAGATCGAGGAGGTCCTGCGCGGGGCCGACATGGTCTTCGTGACCGCCGGCGAGGGCGGCGGCACCGGCACGGGCGGCGCGCCCGTCGTCGCCAAGATCGCCCGCAGCCTCGGCGCTCTGACCATCGGCGTGGTCACCCGCCCCTTCACCTTCGAGGGCCGTCGCCGCTCGAGCCAGGCCGAGTCCGGCATCGAGGCGCTGCAGTCCGAGGTCGACACCCTCATCGTCATCCCCAACGACCGCCTGCTCTCGATCGCCGACAAGCAGGTCTCGATGCTCGACGCGTTCAAGAGCGCGGACCAGGTCCTGCTGTCCGGCGTCCAGGGCATCACCGACCTCATCACCACGCCGGGCCTGATCAACCTCGACTTCGCCGACGTGAAGTCCGTCATGCAGGGAGCCGGCAGCGCCCTCATGGGCATCGGCTCCTCCCGCGGGGACGATCGCGCCCTGCAGGCCGCCGAGCTCGCGGTCTCCAGTCCTCTGCTGGAGGCCTCGATCGACGGCGCCTACGGCGTGCTGCTCTCGATCCAGGGCGGCAGCGACCTGGGCCTGTACGAGGTCTCGGAGGCCGCCCGCCTGGTGCAGGAGGCCGCGCACCCGGACGCGAACATCATCTTCGGCTCCGTCATCGACGACGCCCTGGGCGATGAGGTCCGCGTGACCGTCATCGCCGCCGGCTTCGAGGGCGGCGGGCCCACCCCGCGCACCGACTCCTCGAGCGCCGTGCGCTCGGGCGGATCGGACCGCGGGGATCGCGGCCTGGCCGCGGGCGGATCGGACCGCGCCTCCCGCCAGGAGGGCGCCGCCCGCGCCTTCGGTGCGAGCCGTCCCTCGCCGTCGGCCCCGGCCCGCCCCGAGCCGCGCCCGGTGCGCTCGGCCGACTCCGCGTCGACCGCGACCAGCGGCGGCTGGGGCGCTCCCCAGCAGAGCTTCACGCCGTCGCAGCAGGCGCCGGCCGCCGAGCCCGCCGCGGCCGATCCGGCCGACGTCGAGGAGGAGGCGCCCCAGCAGGCGCAGCCCGTCCAGCCGGCGCCCGTCCAGCCGCAGTCCTCCCCGGTGCGCCCGCCGCGCGTCGAGGAGCCCCCGGCCGACGACGACGACCTGGACCTGCCCTCGTTCCTCAAGTGAGCGATCGGCAGCAGTGAACGACCAGCGGCCCACTGCCGTCACCGGTGCTCGGGCCCCGCGGCTCCGCGGGGCCCGAGCCCTGTTCACGACCCGTCTCGGTGGGGTCTCCGAGCCTCCCTTCGACGGTCTGAACCTTGCCCACCACGTGGGCGACGCCCCGGAGGCCGTGACGCGGAACCGCGAGCTGATCGCCGAGCGCATCGGCGCGCCCCTCGTCTTCGTCGAGCAGGTCCACTCCGACCGCGTGCACGTGCTGCGGGCCTCGGAAGCGGCCGCGGGAGAAGCGGCAGCCGCGGGAGATGCGGCGGATGCGTCGGAGGCGGGGGAGCGGCAGGTGGTGACCGCGGACGCGCTGGTCACCGACCGAGGGGACGTGGCCCTGGCGATCATGGTCGCCGACTGCCTCCCGGTGCTGCTCAGCGACGCCGAGGCGGGCGTCGTGGCGGCGGCGCACGCGGGCCGCGCCGGTCTGCTCGGCGGAGTGCTCGAGCGCACGCTCGAAGAGATGCGGGCGCTCGGCGCCCGCCCCGAGCACATGCAGGCGGCCATCGGACCCGGCATCTGCGGGTCCTGTTACGAGGTGCCCGAGGAGATGCGCGCACGGGCCTCCGCGGACCTTCCCGCCGTCCGGGCGACCACGCGTCAGGGCACCCCCGCCCTCGACCTGCGCGCCGGAGCGCGCGCGATCCTCGAGGGAGCGGGGCTGGAGCCGTCGGCCGTCGACGACGATCACCCGTGCACCCTCGAGACCGACGCCCTGTTCTCCTACCGCCGCGCGCAGCGCACGGGCCGGTTCGCCGGAGTCATCCGGCGCGACTGATCCGCCGCGACCGCAGGTGATGCGACACGCCGGGCGACGACACGCCGTCCACGTCCGTCGGAGCGTCCCGACCCTCCGGTAGGTTCTTGACCGGGACTCCCGCGCACTCCCCGTGCTTCCCCGGAGTCCCACCAACCGCAGCGGACGAACGAATGCACAGGGAGAGCACCATGGGAGCCTGGCACAACGCGATGGTCGCTCTCGGCCTCGCCAACGAGGTCGACGAGGACTACTACGAGGACGAGCAGCCGCGCCGCGACGAGGTGGCGCCCGTGCGCCGCACCGAGCGCGCGCCGGAGCCGGCCCACGAGCGGGAGGCGCAGGTGACCCCGATCCGTCAGCGCCAGAGCAGCGTGGTGGCCGTCAGCCACCCGTCGGAGGACACGATGCAGCGCATCACCACCATTCACCCGCGCTCGTACAACGACGCCAAGGCGATCGGCGAGTCCTTCCGGGACGGCGTGCCGGTGATCGTGAACCTGAGCGACATGCAGGACGGCGACGCCAAGCGCATGGTCGACTTCTGCGCCGGCCTGGTCTTCGGGCTGCGCGGCAGCATCGAGCGCATCACCGGGAAGGTGTTCCTGCTCTCCCCGGAGTTCGTCGAGGTGGACGGCGAGTCCACCACGGACGAGGGCAGCTTCTACAACCAGAGCTGAGCGCGCAGTGCAGCTGATCGCCTCGATCCTCTACCTCGCGCTGCTGCTGTACACGCTGGTCCTGCTGGCACGTCTCGTGCTCGACTGGATCCGCTCGTACGCGCGCGACTTCCGGCCCCGCGGCATCGTGCTGCTGCTGTTCGAGATCGTCTTCACGCTCACGGATCCTCCTGTGCGCGCTCTGCGCCGGGTGATCCCGCCCCTGCGGCTGGGAAGCTTCTCGCTCGACCTCAGCCTGCTCATCCTGCTGCTGGTGTGCTCCCTGCTGATGCGCGTGCTCTGGGGCATCGCGATCTGAGGACTGCGCCGACGCCCGCGCACCGAGCCGACGCCCGCGCACCGACGGGTCGAGAGGCTCCGCCCGTGGACGTGGCGCCTGCCACGGCGGCGGGGTTCACGACCTGGCCGTGGCACCGCGCGCGATCCGCTACGCTGTGCAGTGCGACGCTGAGCGGCGCGTTGACCACACGACGTACGAGAAGGTGACCCATGGCTCTGATGCCCGAGGACCTGGAGAACAAGCGGTTCACCCCGGTTCGGTTCTCCGAAGGCTACGACATGGACGAGGTCGACAATTACCTCGACCTCGAGGTGCTTCCGCGCCTGCAGGAGCTCATCGACGAGAACGCCCGGCTGACCAAGGAGCTCGAGGAGGCGCACAACCGCGTCGCCGAGCTCGAGAGCTCCGCGCAGGACGGCTCCGCCGCCGCGGCCGCCGCTCCGGCCGAGTCGGCCGAGGACGCGACCTCCGAGACCGCTGCGGTCAGCGAGAGCACCGCGGCCCCCGAGGCCGCGACCGTCGAGACCGGTGGCGCCGAGGCGGACACCGCCGCCGTCGCCGATGCGCAGTCCACGCAGGACGCCGCGGCCGCCGTCGCCGAGACGCCCGACCAGTCGGCCGCCGGCATCATCGCCCTCGCCAACCGCCTGCACGACGAGCACGTGCGCAACGGCGAGGCCGAGCGCGACCGCCTCATCTCCGAGGCGAACGACGAGCACCAGCGGATCGTCGGCGAGGCCGAGGAGAAGTCGCGCACCACGCTCGACGACCTCGAGACCAAGAAGGCCGATCTCGAGAAGAAGATCGAGAAGCTGCGCACCTTCGAGCGCGACTACCGCAACCGTCTGCGCAACTACCTGGAGAACCAGCTCAGCGAGCTCGAGACGAGCGAGACCCAGGACAAGCACGCGAACTTCGGCCTGTGAGCCGCAGATCCACCGAGTCGGCGGCCGCCGGACCTGACGGGTCCGGCGGCCGCCGCCGTTCGACGGTCTCCGGCGAGGTCGGGGGCAGCGGGCTGCGGGGCATCACCCGCACGACCACCCTGATCGTCGTCGTGGTGGTCGCCGCGGTCATCCTGATCCTCGACCAGGTCACCAAGCACTGGGCGGAGGCGCACCTCGCACCGCTCACCCCGCAGCCGCTGCTCGGCGAGATCCTGCAGCTGAACCTGCTGTACAACTCGGGCGCGGCCTGGGGGATGGGCTCGGGCATCACTCCCGTGGTGACGATCGTCCAGATCGTGATCGCCGTCGCCGTGGTGGTGTTCGCCCTGCGCTCGGTGCGCTCGCGTCCCTACGCGATCGCCCTCGGCCTCGTGCTCGGCGGAGCGCTCGGGAACATCCACGACCGGCTGCTGCGGGCCCCCGGCCCCTTCACCGGCTGGGTCGTCGACTTCCTGCAGCTGCCGCACTGGCCGATCTTCAACGTCGCCGACATAGGCGTGACCGGCGGCGCCCTGCTCGTCGTGCTGCTGGGACTGATCGGCCGCCCCGCGAACCCGTCGGCCGCCGAGAACGCGGCCGGGCCCGACGGCCCGGCCGCACCCGCCGACCAGACCTCCCAGGAGCCGCCGCGATGAGCGAGGAGCGCACCGTCCCCGTCCCCGACGGTCTCGCGGGTGAGCGCGTGGACGTCGGCATCGCCCGTCTGTTCGGACTCTCGCGCACGCGCGCCGCGGACCTCGTGATGGCCGGCGAGGTCGAGGTGGACGGCGCGATGCCTGCGCGCTCGACCCGCCTGGAGCCCGGCGCGATGCTCACCGTGCGCATCCCGCAGGAGGCTCCGCCTCTCGAGGTGCGCCCGAGCATCGTCGAGGGCATGGGGCTGGTGCACCAGGACGACGACATCGTGGTGATCGACAAGCCCGTGGGCGTGGCCGCCCACCCCAGCGCGGGCTGGAGCGGGCCGACGGTCCTCGGGCACCTCGCCGGCGCGGGCGTCAGCATCGTGACCTCGGGCGACCCCGAGCGTCGCGGCATCGTCTCCCGCCTGGACGTGGGCACGAGCGGCCTCATGGTCGTCGCCCGCACCGAACGCGCCTACACCGTGCTCAAGGACGCCTTCCGCGCCCGCGAGGTCTCCAAGACCTACCACGCGCTGTGCCAGGGGCGGCCAATGCCGCCGCAGGGCACGATCGACTCTCCCATCGGGCGCTCGCCGAACCATCACTACAAGTTCGCCGTGCTGCGCGACGGCAAGCCCTCGGTCACGCACTACGACGTGATGGAGGAGCTGCCCGGCGCGGCGCTCTGCGAGGTGCGCCTCGAGACCGGGCGCACCCACCAGATCCGCGTGCACTTCTCCGCCATGCGCCACCCGCTGGTCGGGGACCCCCTGTACGGCTCGGACCCGACGCTCGCGGCGCGCATCGGCCTCGAGCGGCAATGGCTGCACGCCATGGAGCTCTCCTTCGTGCACCCCGTGACCCGCGAGCAGGTCACCTTCACCTCGCGCTATCCCGCCGACCTCCAGCACGCGCTGGACGCCCTGCGCGAGGGCGCCTGAGCCTCTCGCGCCCGTCGTCGATGCGCGTCGCGCCCGCGGTCGGGGCGCCTGTGAGCACCGACTCTGCCGGAGCGTATCGATGACGGGCGCGCACCCGCGGGGCCTGTACGGTCGAGGCATGAGCGAGGAGCGACCCGACCCTGACGCGGGCACATCCCTGATCCCTCCCCATGAGCGCGCGCTCGCGAGGCCCGGCTTCCCCGTCGGCCGCGTGGCCCGGCTGCTCGGGCTGGATCCTGCCGATGCCGAAGTGGTCCTCCACGACGAGGAGCGCATGCACCAGGCCATCTCCGAGGCCGGCCGCGCCTTCCTCGAGGCCGACGACGACCGGCGCGCGGGCCGCATGCCGCGCTCGGCGATCGCCATGGACCCCGAGTTCCCCACGGGCACGGGCATGGCGCTGCTCGGCGCGGCCGCGCTCTGGGAGCAGCGCGAGGACGTGCCCAGGATCGCCCTGCGCGTGGCCAAGGACCTCTACGAGAACCGCGAGGACGATCTGGCCGCGAGCTTCCTGGGCCTCGTCCAGGAGTCCGTGGATCCCGGCGGCGACGAGGCCTCGGCCTGGGCCGCCCAGTCCCTGCTGATGCAGGTCATGCAGCGCTCGGGCGATCCCGCGAAGGCCGACGAGATCGCCCGCGACCTCGCCGCGCACTCCATCCCCCTGGACCTCTGGCGCGACGACGATCCCACCCTGCCCGACGACTCGATGGCCTGGCACGGCGGCGCCTTCGTGGGCGGCATCCCTCCCCGCCGCGACGAGCGCCACCTCAGCTACGAGGACGTCCACGACTACCTCGACCAGCTGCTCACCGGCATGCGTCGCGAGCAGGAGGCCGAGGAGGACGGGACCGCTGAGCAGAGCGGGACGGATGAGGAGGGCGGGGCGGCTGGAGACGACGGGAGCGCGGGCAGGCCGTCCGACGGGTGAGCCCGGCGGGTGGGTCGACGGGGACACCCGACGCCGGTGCCGACGTCGACGCCGGTGCCCGGGCCGACGGCTCCGCCCGGCGAGCGGACCGTCGGACGCGCCCGAGTTGTCGCGCACCGGCGCCGGTGCGACCTCTCTGGCGTATATGGCAGAGAGGTCCGATATACGCCGGTCGGTGACAGCGGGACCGGTGGTCCGCGGCTCGTACCGCCGGCCGTTGTCGGTGCCCGATGACACGTGGCCGGTGACCCGTGTCCCGTGCCCGGTGACACGTGGCCGGTGACCGGTGACCGGTGACTGGTGACCGGTGGGCCGGGGTCGGAGACAGGGCACAGGACACAGGGGACAGGCAGGGCCCCGGAGCGTCGACCGCCCCTCAGAGCGTCGACCGCGCCCCCCCCC
>NZ_JAKRMO010000069.1:0-19939 GCF_022346485.1 Brachybacterium sp. ACRRE
GAGTGGGTGGTGGCGGGGTCGGAGCTGGTGTCGGTGCCAGCGCTGGCGTGGGCAATTGTCGCCGAGCGGTGTATAGCGGACCTCTCTGCCTATATAGGCAGAGAGGTCCGCTATACACCGGTGCGTGACCGATCCAGGGGCGTCGGACGAGACGGGCGACAGCGAAGTGCTCGGTGATCCAGGATCGCCGGCGCGGCGTTCAGCCGCTTCGGGGCGGGGCGTTGACGGGGAGCGGCCAATCCTGTGCGTGCGTGAACGGCACGGCGACGACCTGCACGGAGTCCTCGTAGACGATGCGGCCCGGGGTGCTGGTGCGCAGCTCCGTCCAGGGGACCCGGGAGCGATCGAGCAGTTGCGTGTAGGCGTGGGCGATCGCGAGGAGCTCGTCGGCGCTCTCGCGGAACCAGGAGCGAGCGCCCGGATTGCGCTCGCGGTCATAGCAGTCGGCGACCACGGTGCTCGGATCGGTGTACGCGCGTTCGCCGTGTGCGTTCATCCTGCGCACCCAACGATCGTCCTCCGGGGACAGCACGCCGGCGTCGCGCAGGCCGTTGGCCATCGCGAAGATGCCGGGAAAGGTGCCCCGCCGATTGGGCACGGCGCTCTGGAAGCGGACGAACATGCCCCGAGGTTACGCAGGGGATGGGAGGACGTGGTCCGGTTCCGCGACGCGGCGGTGCGTCGGGTCGCTACGGTGGAGGACATGGGTGCAGATCTGCGACGAGCGTCCGGAAGCGTGACCGCGCTGATCATCGCGGTCAGCATTCTCATGGCCTACAACGTGCACTGGCCGGCGAACGTGAAGGTGACGATCGCCGTGGTCGGCCTTCTGATCGCCCTGGTGGTGCGCGATCGGCTCGTGGTGCGTGAGTACCGCGTGGACGACGGCCTCGATACCCGCACGGGCGAGCCGGAGGTCCTCGGCTACGACAACGAGGAGCGGGCCGACGACGGACGCGGCGCGGCCTGAGCCGCGCCGCGCCTCATGCGCCGGCCGGTCGTCGACCGAGCCGTCTCAGCCCTCGCGCTGCGCCTTCGCGAGGTTCGCGCGCAGCTCCTCGGCGTTCTGGCGCACCACGTACGCCGGACGGTCGCGCTCGACCCTCCACGACTCGCTGAGCGGACTCACGTCGACCGCATCGAACCCGATCTCGTCGTACAGCTTCGTCGCGAACTCGAGCGCCTCGGCATCATCGCTGGAGACCGCGAGCGCCCGACGGTCCGGCGTGCCCGCGGGGGCGACGTCGGTCGTGATGTCGGCCGCGGGGATGTGGTTGAACGCCTTGACGACCTTCGAGGTCGGCAGGTGCTCCTGGAGCAGCTGCGACGTGGTGGTCTCGCCCGCGTCCAGTGCCGGGATCTGCCCGTCGCGGCCGGGGTAGTAGTTGTTCGTGTCCAGGACGATCTTCCCGGCGAGCGGCTCGACGGGGATCTGGTCGATCGCCTTCAGGGGCACGGTCACGACGACCACGTCGCCTGCCTCGCCCGCCTCCGCCGCGGTCGCGGCGCGCGCGCCGTCACCGAGCTCGGAGACGAGGTCCGCGAGTGTCTCGGGTCCCCGCGAGTTCGCGATGACCACGTCGTATCCCGCCGTCAGGGCCGCACGTGCGACCTGGCTGCCGATGTTGCCTGCGCCGATGATTCCGATGGTTGTCATGCGTGGTGCAACGCGCGACGGGCCGAGGTGTTCCCGCGGCAGGCGGATGTGACGTCGTGTGTCGGCGGGCCCTCTGACCAGCCCCCGTACTCCACCACCACCGGCGCATGGTCCGACAGCCGCGTCCCCGCCACCTCCCGGTCCACAGCCGCCCGGCGCGCGCTGCGCGCGAGCCGCGGGGTGGCCAGGTGGTAGTCGATGCGCCAGCCCGCGTCCTTCGCGAAGGACTGCCCGAGCCAGGACCACCACGAGTACGGGCCGTCCTCCTCGGGATGCAGGGAGCGCACCACATCCACGAGGGTGCGCGGACCCAGCTGCTGCCCGAACCACTCCCGCTCCTCGGGCAGGAAGCCGTCATTCTGCTGATTGCGACGCCACGCCGCGAGATCCCGGCGGGTGTGGGCGATGTTCATGTCGCCCATCAGCAGGTACTCGCGCCCGGCTGCCGCGGCCGCGCGGCGGGTCCGCGTGAGGTAGGTCGAGAAGGCGGCCATGAACGCCATCTTGCGCGCGTACCGGGCCCCGCCGTCGGGCGCCTCGCGCATCCGCTCGGGCCGCTGCAGCTCCGCCGGCAGACCGCCCTTCGGGAGGTAGAGGCTCGCGATCGTCACCGGAGCATCTGCGAGGTCCACCTCGATGTATCGTCCCTGGTCGGCGAAGGGCCGCAGGCCTCGCGGGAGGACGACGCGGTCTGCTGCAGGGACCTCAGTGAGCAGCGGCGCCCCGTTCGATGCGCTCGGCCGCTCACTGGATGCGGACGGCCCCGCCAGGAGCGCGGCGCCGCTCCACGTGCGCACGGCTGCGGGCGGCTGTCGCGTCAGCACCGCGACCCCGTTGCGCCCGGGGACGTTGCCGGTGTCGAGGGCCGCGTGGTACTCGCCGAAGGCACCGTCCGGCAGCTTGTCGGCCTGGGCACGCACTTCCTGCAGCGCGATCACGTCGCATCCGCGCTCGCGCAGCCAGTCGCCGAAGCCGCGGCGCAGGGTCGCGCGGATGCCGTTGATGTTCACGGTCGCGATGCGCAACGACGTGCCTGCGCCGCCGAAGGTGACCGGGCCGGTCATCGCAGCACCTGCCGCGCGGCCTCGATCCTCCGCGCGCAGCCCGGCGCCAGACCATCGGGCAAGGCATCGACGGCGAACCAGCGCACGTCGCGGCTCTCCTCGCTCACCACGATCCGGGCCGACGGGTCCGCGACCGCGGTGAAGCCGATGTCCCAGTGGGCGCGGCACGTGAAGGCGCCGGCCAGCTCGTGGCGGTCCAGGTCGGTGATCGAGGCCGTGGCGAGGGCGAGGTCCTCGAGCCCGGACTCCTCGCGCGCTTCGCGCAGGGCGGCGTCGGCGAGACCCGCGTCCTCCCGCTCGAGATGCCCGCCGACCTGCACCCAGAAACCGCCCTTGCGGTGGAAGCACAGCAGCACCAGCGCGCCGTCGGGCGAGAACACGAAGGTCGAGGCCGTCACGTGCTCGGGCGCGAGGCCCTTCCACAGCGCGGCCTCGCCTTGCTTCCGGACGAAGGCGAGATAGGCATCGCGGCCGCGGAGGGCCGGAGCGGCCTCGAGGACGCGCAGAACGTCGGCGAGCATCGGGTCATCGGAGTCGGAGTGCACCCGACGATTGTCCCCGCTCGGCCCGCTCTTCCGGACATCTCCTCGGCCGGCTCTCCCGGACGCCTGCTCCGTGCGCCTGCGCGCTCAGAGCTCCGTCTTGCCGGAGACGCCGGGGCCCTCGTCCCCGCTGAGCTTCGCGACCAGCATCTTCGCGGCGGCGACGGGGCGGGGCCCCGGGATCCCCCAGTACTGCGCGGACTCGCCGCGGACCTTCACGAGGCCGAGGTCGGGATCGTCGGCCCCCTGCGGGAAGTAGGCCTCCAGCTGGTCGTCCCACAGTTCCTCGACCTTCGCCCGGTCCTCGACGAACTCGGCGGCACCGGCCACGGACAGCCAGCTGCCCGTCTCCGCGAACGCCAGGTTGACCTGCGGGTTCCCTTGCAGGGCGGTGCCCTGCTCGCCGCTGCGGCCGACGAAGAACCACACGCTCGCGTCGTCCTCCACGCGCATGGGCGTCATCGGATGGGAGACGATCTTGCCGTCGAGCACCGTGGAGAGCATGACGAAGCGCTGCTCCCGCATGATCTCGACGGCCTTCTCCTGGGTGAGCTCCTCGGGATGCGACATGTCTTCTCCTTCGATCGCTCGGTGCGCTCGGTGCGCTCGGGGAGCGCGTGGTGCGCTCGGCGAATGCGGGCGGACGGTGCGTCCGCCGGGCTCGCGACACTACGCGCCGGATCCGACGAAGGACAGGACGGTCGACGGGGAGAGGGCGCATGCTTGCCCCGTGGACCTCTCCTTCGACACCACGCTGATCTCCTGGCGCGGCCCCGCGCCGTTCGTCTTCGCGCGCGTGCCCGAGGACGAGTCCGACGCGATCGCCGACGTCGCCTCGCTGGTCACCTACGGCTGGGGAGCGATCCCCGTGGTCGCGACCATCGAAGGCATCGAGTTCACGACGTCGCTGTTCCCGCGCGAAGGGGTCTACCTCGTGCCCGTGAAGGTCGCGGTGCAGCGCGCGACCGGCCTGGGCATCGGGGACGACGTGCGCGTCGCGCTGCACCTGGAGGTGCGGGACTGAGCCGCCCCCTGGGTTGCGCGGAGCTCCAGGAGCCTTTCCCGCTCTCTCCTCGCTGCGGCTACGATGCCAGCGTCCCGGACCGTTCCAGAGAGGCGCATCCATGCTGAACACGACTCCGGCGCGGATGCTGAGCGAGATCGTGCAGAACGGGCCCGATCATCGCGCCGCGCTGGCGAGGACACTGGGCGTCTCGCGCACCGCGATCTCCAACGCCGTGCAGAGCCTCGAGTCCGCCGGTCTGGTCGAGGTGCCGGTGAGGACGGAGGACCGGCTCACGCTCAAGGACGCCGTCCGTCTGACCCGCGACTTCGGCGTCGCCGGCTCGGTGGTCATGGGCTCGAGCTCCGTCTCCGTCGGCGTCGGGACCTTCGACGGCAGCCTGCTCGCCCAGCGCACCACCCCCATCGATCCGGAGACGGGGGGATCGGAGCGTCTCGCGCTCGCCGTCGAGGGCATCGACGAGGCGATGGGAAGCGCCGCCCCCGACGCGCAGCTGCGGGCGGTCCATCTCGCCGTCAACACGCAGAGCGACCGCCGCACCGGTGAGGTCCTCGGCGGCCTCGCCTCGCAGCAGTGGTCCGGCGTGAATCCCAAGGCAGAGCTCGAGCGCGCACTCGGGACCGCTGTGAGCGTCGAGAACACGGCGCGGCTGCTCGCGCTCACGGAGCGGATCCACCGCTCCGAGCGGGCCGCCGAGGATCTCGTCTACGTCCACCTCTCGCGAGGCATCTCCCTGGGGCACGTGGTGCACGGGGTGATCGTCCCCGGAGTGCGCGGCGGCGCCGGGGAGTTCGGCCATCTGAGCATCGACCGGGACGGAGTGCCCTGCGAGTGCGGGTCGCGGGGATGCCTGATGCAGTACGCGGGGTCGCGCGTCCTCGCCGCGTCGGCGCAGCGGATCCTCGGACCCGAGGCCGGAGCCCAGGACCTGTACGAGGCGGCGTCGCGCGACGGGGGAGAGGCGCGGGACGCGGTGGTCGCCGCTGCACGTGCGGTGGGGACCGCCCTCGCCGGCGTCTGCAACCTGCTGGGACCCGGCATGGTCGTGATCGGCGGTGATCTCGAGCCGGCCGAGCAGCTCGTGCTCGGGACCATCGAGGAGGAGGTGCGGGAGCGCGCCCTGCCGATGGCGAGCGACGGGCTCCTGATCGTGGGCGCCCGCGCCTCGCGCAGCGCCGACGCCGTGCTCGAGGCCGGGCTGGGACGGCTGCGGTGGGATGCGGACGTCCGTGAACAGGTCGTCGAAGGGGCCCTGGTCGTGCCTGGCTGATGCCGAGGATCACGAGAGTGTCACGATAGTTGACAGTATGCGAGAGCGGCTCGCATACTCCTGGCATGCCCGCTTCCGCGTGGCAGTCCCTCGTGATCCAGGAGCACGACAATGGAGTCCAGACTCAGCCGCCGTCACGTCCTCGCCGCCTCGTCCGCCGGTGCGGCCCTGCTCGGTCTCGCCGCCTGCGGCGGCTCGGATTCGGGCTCCGGCTCGTCCGACCGCGACCCTTCGAAGATCTCCGACCAGACCGTTCGGGTCTGGTTCATGGAGGGCTCGATCTCCGATGAGGCCACCAAGGCCCTCGTCGACGCCTTCGAGAAGAAGTTCCCCGGCAACAAGCTGTCCGTGGAGGTGCAGCCGTGGGACGGCATCGTCTCCAAGCTGCAGACCTCGCTGGCCTCGAAGTCCGAGAGCCCCGATCTCGTGGAGACCGGCAACACCCAGTCCAACACCTTCACCACGGTGGGCGCCTTCGCCGACATCTCCGATCTCCTCCCCGATCTGGGCGGCGACAAGCTGATCCAGAGCTTCGTGGACGCGGGGTCCGTCGACGGCAAGAACTATGCGGTGCCGCTGTACGCCGGCGCGCGCGGCCTGTTCTACCGCAAGGACCTCATGAAGAAGGCCGGCATCGATCTGCCGACCACGATCGACGAGCTGAAGAAGGCCGCGATCGACCTCGGCGACGCCAATCCGGCGGGCACCAAGGGCTTCTCCGGCATCTACCTCGCCGCGGTCGACATCCACGGCGTCGAGTCCCTGCTCTTCGCCTCGGGCGGCGAGTACGCGAGCGGGTCCGGCGACTCGTGGACCCCGAAGATCGCCGAGGACGCCTCCGTCTCCGCGCTGGAGACGATCTCCGAGATCTTCTCCGACGGCACCGCGTACGCCCTCGACTCCGCGGCCGCGCAGAAGTCGTTCGAGAAGTACTTCAACGACGAGAAGGTCGGGATGCTCATCGCGACCGGCAACATCGGCACGAAGATCGACAAGAAGCTGTGGGACGCGGACAAGGTCGGCGTCATGGCCCTGCCCAGCCTCCACGCGGGCGAGATCGGCGCGACCTTCGCCGGCGGCTCCAACATCTCGATCGCCCAGAACGCCCAGAACCCCGAGCTGGCCCGCGAGGCCCTCAAGCTGATCTTCGCCGAGGACTTCCAGACCCATCTGGCCACGGACGGCTGGGTGCCCGGGAACATCGACTTCGGGGACAAGATCCCCGGGGAGTTCGGGAAGATCTCGCCGGAGATCGTCAAGGCCTCCAAGCTGACGCCGAACACCCCCCAGTGGGGCGTCGCCATGGGGGACAACATCGTGCGGGACTTCTACACGAAGATCGCCCAGGGCAAGGACGTGAAGAGCACCGCGGAGGAGTTCAGCGGCCAGCTCGACGACGTCCTCAACGACAAGTGAGCCGTCCCGGCACCGTCCATCCCCCACAGGAGGTCCTCGTCCGATGACGACCATCGTCCGGCCGCGGCGACCCCGCGGCGTCCTCGCCCACCGGCTCGCCCCCGCGCTCCTGCTGCTCCCGGCGGTGCTCCTGGTGGTGATCGCCCTGGGCTATCCGCTGGTGCGGCAGGTCATCATGTCGTTCCAGGAGTTCGGGCTCGCCCAGCAGTTCGGTCAGCCGCCCGCATGGGTGGGCCTCGCGAACTACACGAAGATCCTGAGCGACCCGTACTTCTGGACCGTCCTGGGGCGCTCCGTGCTCTTCTGCGTGTGGACCGCCGGCTGGACGATGGGCATCGGACTGGCCTTCGCACTGATGATGCGTGCGGCCTCCCGCGTGGGGCGCACCTTCATGAGCGTGTCCCTGGTGATCGTGTGGGCGATGCCGCTGCTGGCCGCCCTCACGGTCTGGCAGTGGCTCGTCGACCCGAACTTCGGGCTCGTCAACCACGTGCTCACGGGGATCGGCCTCGACGGGTTCGAGGGCTTCTCCTGGCTGGCGGACAGCCCCTGGACCTTCTTCCTCATCGCCTCGATCGTCATCATCTGGGTCTCGACGCCGCTGGTGACGATCACGATCTTCGCCTCCCTCACCCAGGTCGACGAGTCCCTCATCGAGGCCTCGCAGCTGGACGGCGCGACCTACCTGTCCCGGCTGCGCTTCGTGATCCTGCCGATCATCCTGCCCGTGGTCATGCTCATGGGCGTCCTCCAGGTCATCTGGGACCTGCGCGTCTTCACCCACATCCACGTGCTCCAGGCCTCCGGCGGCGTGACCACGCAGACGAACCTCCTGGGCACCTACGTGTTCCAGGTGGGCATCTCCCAGGGCGACTACGGCGTCGCCTCCGCCCTGGCGATGGTGATCCTGCTGCTCACGCTGATCATGACCGCGGCGTACATCCGCATGCTCTTCACGCAGGAGGACCCGGCATGACCAGCACATCCCTGAATGCACGCGCGGATGCCGGGAGCCCGGCGGCCGCCGCCGCGCCCGCCGTCCGCGACGGCGCCCGTCGGCGCACGAGCCGGCGCTCGCGTCGCCGCATCGTGGTCGATGCGATCCTCGTGGTCTCGGCGCTCGTGTGGCTGATCCCCGTCTACTGGATGGTGAACTCCTCGCTGCAGAGCGAGAGCGACCTGCTCTCGAGCCCGCCCCACGTGCTCCCGCTCCACCCGCGCTTCGAGGCGTATGCGAGCGTGCTGCACGACAGCGCCTTCTGGTCGGCCATGGGCATGTCCCTCGCGACGGCCCTCGTGACCGTCGTCGTGACGACCATCGCCTCGTTCCTCGCGGCGCTCGCGATCTCCCGCTTCCGCTTCCTGGGCCGCAAGGCGCTGATCATCGCGATCCTCGTGGTGCAGATGATCCCCGCGGAGGCGCTGTTCATCTCGCAGTACCGGATGCTCGACGCCTGGAGCCTGCTGAACTCCGTGGCGGGCCTCTCGCTCCTCTACATCGGCGGGGTGCTCCCCTTCGTGATCTGGATGATGCGCGGATTCGTCGACGGCATCCCCGCGGATCTCGAACAGGCCGCGATGATCGACGGCTGCTCCCGCGTGGGCGCCTTCATCCGGGTGACCCTCCCGCTGCTGGCGCCCGGCCTGGTGTCGACGAGCGTCTTCTCCTTCCTGCATTCGTGGAACGAGTACACGCTCGCCCTCATCATCCTCTCGAAGAACTCGGCGGTGACCCTCCCGATCTGGCTGCAGTCCTTCCAGCAGGGGCTGCGCGACACCGACTGGGCGGGCGTGATGGCGGGCTCGACCCTCATCGCCGTCCCCGTGATCATCCTGTTCGCCCTGGTGCAGACCCGCATGGCGGACAGCATGGTCAGCGGCGCCGTGAAGGGCTGATCCCGACCCGGTCCGGATCGGCCCGACCCGGTCCGGATCGGCCCGGCCCGGGTCGGCTCGGCCCGGGTCGGCTCGGCCCGGTCCGCGGGGCCGCTCCGCTCCCGCAGGGGTGCAGCGATGCACCATCACCTCATCCCGGGGCCGCGCACGCGCCGCGCGGCCCCGTCGCTCCCCCAGGCGCAGACGAAGGAGGTGCGCGGTGCCCATGGCACAGCGACCCGCTGACCGGACCGACCGACGCCCGAACATCGTGTTCATCATGTCCGACGACCACGCCGCCCACGCGATCTCCGCGTACGGGGCGGGGCTCAACAGCACCCCGTGCCTGGACCGGATCGCTCAGGAGGGGGTGCGCATGGACGACGTCTTCTGCACGAACTCCATCTGCACCCCGTCGCGCGCCTCGATCCTCACGGGCACCTACAGCCACGTCAACGGCGTCGCCACGATCTACACGGAGATCGACCATCGCCTCCCGACCTTCCCGGAGGTGCTCCGCGACAGCGGCTACGCGACCGGCCTGTTCGGGAAGTGGCACCTCGGGCTCAGCGAGCAGTCGAGGCCGCGCGGCTTCGACGACTGGCGCATCTTCCCCAACCAGGGCGAGTACCGCGATCCCCTCATGATCGGGCCGACGGGGGAGGAGACGGTCGAGGGCTACGCGACGGATCTCGTGACCGACATGAGCCTGGACTGGCTGGGACGCGTCCGGGAGGAGCGGCCGGAGGACCCGTTCTGCCTGCTCGTCCACCACAAGGCGCCGCACCGCCCGTGGGTCCCGCACGAGCGCCACCGCGATCTCTACCCCGTCGGGTCGATCCCCGAGCCCGAGACGCTCTTCGACGACCACGAGGGCCGCTCCGAGGTGATCCGGGACCTCCACATGACGATCGCCGACCACCTCACCGAGGCGGACATCAAGGAGGCGGTCCCCGAGGAGCTGCGCGGGGAGGACGCGCGCGTCGAGCGCACCCGGTGGAAGTACCAGCGGTACATGCGGGACTACCTGCAGACCGTGCAGGCGATCGACGACGGCGTGGGTCGCGTCCTCGACGAGCTCGACGAGCTGGGCGTCGCGGACGACACCCTGGTCATCTACACCTCCGACCAGGGGTTCTTCCTCGGGGACCACGGCTGGTACGACAAGCGGCTGATGTTCCGCGAGTCCCTGCGGATGCCCGTGCTCGTGCGCTGGCCGCAGCGGATCCCCGCCGGCTCGACCTGCGAGGACATCGGCACCAACGTCGACTTCGCGGCGACCATCCTCGACGCCGCCGGCATCGATGCGCGGACCGCGATGCCCAGGCAGCAGGGGAGGAGCCTGCTGCCGGTGATGGGCGGCGAGACGCCGTCGGACTGGCCGCAGTCGATGTACTACCGCTACTGGGAGCATCTGGACGTGGACCACAACGCCCCGGCCCACTACGGGGTCCGCACCCACGACTTCCTGTTCGTCGACTACTACGGCGACGGCATGGGGGCCCCGGGGTCCTCGGACGACCGCCTCACCGAGGAGCTCGAGCTGTACGACCTGCGCGCCGACCCCGCGGAGCTCCACAACGTCGCCCACGATCCGGGCTACGCGGAGGCGCTCGCCCGGATGCAGGACGAGCTCGCGCGCCTGCAGGAGCAGTACGAGGACCACCCGTACACGGGGCCGTCCACGCCGCGTCCGGACTGGGGCCCCGCCCTGCCCCGTCACTGAGCGGCGCGGCGTCCGGAGGAATCCGGAGGGGGCGCGTCCTCTTGTCCACGCGACGACGCGGAACGGGGCCGGTCGGGAGTGATCCCGGCCGGCCCCGTTCCTGCGTCCCGGAGCGCGGCGCGCTCCTCGGACGGCGCTCAGCAGCGCCGCGGTGCCTCGAGCGCGCCCGCGGTGGGCGCGCGATGGTGCACGCGCTTCCCGCTGTAGTCCCGCAGGCCCCGCTCGACCGACGGCGCGAGCCCGCGGGCGGGCGAGTGCCGGTCGACCCGGTAGGCCCGGGCGACGTCGAAGGCGTCCTGGGCGGTCCCGGGGTCGCAGAGCAGCGGGTCCGCGGTGCTGCCCGTCGGATCCTCCGGGGCGCCGGCGACCCCGTGCAGGACGTTGCCCGAGAAGGTGTACCCGGTGGCGGAGGCGAGGTTCATGTCGATGCTCCCGCCCTCGCTCGCGGAGACGATGTTCCCCTCGAAGCGCACGTTCCTCAGTGATTCGGTGTTCTCGTTGACCAGGGTCTGGGTGACCCCCTCGCCCACCGAGATGGTGTTGTTGCGGATGAGGGCGGACTCGATCTCGTCGACGCAGTTCTCGACCCCGCGGTACTGGTCGTTCTGGGACACGTTGTACTGGACGAGGGAGCCGCGCTGCCTGTCCTCATGGGTGCAGAGCAGGAAGAATCCACCCTCGTTGTCGTGGCTGTAGTTGTACTGGAAGGTGTTGTCGACCGTGGCGCCGTCGATGTCGTACGCCATGCCGTCCAGGTGGCCCTTCCCGCCCGAGGCCTCGTTGTACTGGGCGAGGGCGTCATCGGAGTTGAAGGTCCAGAGCCCGGCGTTGTACTCCTTCGAGCGCACGTTGAAGCCGCGCACCACGTTGTCCTGCAGCAGGGCGCCCTGCGTCGTGTTCGCGACGATGCCGTCGCCGCCCGCGTCCTCGATGAGGTTCCGCTCGATCTTCACGCGGGTCGAGGGCGTCCAGTCCTCGGGGTCCGTGCATCCGATCTCGGCGCGGCACGTGAAGTCCGAGAGCACGACGACCATCGCCTGCCGGTCGACGTGGCGGATCGAGTTGTCATGGATCCGCACGTCGTCGAAGGCGGAGGGCGTGCTCCCGGTGACGCGGAACGCGAGGCCCTGGGAGCCGTCGGGGCCCTTCGCGTCGTCGCCGAGCACGTCGTGGATGTCGAGGTTCCGGAGTTCGAATCCGCTGCGGGTGCCCGTGTCGGCGAGGGAGACGAGCACGCCGCGGCGCGCGGTGCCCGGGTCGGTGCTGTTCGTGACCTCGAGGTCCTGCAGGACGACGTGCTCCATGTTCTGCAGGTGGACGGCCGATGCGGCCCCGTCGCCCTCGACGTGCGCGCGGGCCGTGCCGTGGCCGTAGGCGCCGACGACGATCGGGGCCTTCGTCGTCCCGCGCCCGGTGAGGGTCAGGGTGCCCTCGCAGGTCGTCCCGCGGCGGAGCAGCAGGTGGTCCCCGGCGGAGAGCGTCCTGGCGCCGGCGGCCTCGAGGGAGTTCAGCGGGGCGCGGGCGCTGCCGTCGCCGTTCGTCGAGGCCGAGCAGTCGACGTGGATGGCGCGGGAGGCGCGGCCGGCGGAGCCGTGGTCGCGGCGGGAGTGCTCCCAGGCCGTGGTTCCGGGCACCGCGCCGTCGCTCGTGCGGGGCCCGACGGACCCGTGCGCCGGTGCGGCGGACGAGACCTGTGCGGCCGGGGCGGGGCGGGTGTCGTGGGATGCGGCGTGGGCCGGGGCCGCGAGTGCGGCGGCGGCGACCAGGGTCAGGGCGCCGACCATCCATCTGCTGGGTCGGGACTGGGGCATGGCTCCTCCTTGAGCGGGTGCAGGGACGACCGCGGGAACGCGGTGTGTGCCACCTCACCATGCGGAAGGAAGAGTGTCAATAATCGTGACGCTTTTGCGGCTGCTGGGCCCGCCTGAGCTCAGACCGCATCGCCTTCCACGGGCCCCTCCGTGTTCGGCCTCCAGCCGAGCGCGGGCGCGACGTGCTGCGCGAAGGACTCGAGGATGTGCAGGTTCAGGTCGACGCCGGCCTGCGAGGGGATCGTGAGCATGAGGGTGTCGGCGCTCTGCACGGCCGCGTCGGCCCTCAGCTGCTCGATCAGCTGATCGGGCTCGCCGGTGAAGGTGCGGCCGAAGGTCGAGCGCATGCCGTCGATGATGCCGATCTGGTCGGCGCCCTCGCCCGGGCGCATGCCGAACAGCATCCGGTCCTGCTCGTCGATGATCGGGAACACGCTGCGCGAGACGGACACGCGCGGACGCCCGGTGTGCCCGGCCTCCCGGTAGGCGGCGCGGAAGCGCTCGATCTGCTCGGCCTGGAGGTCGCCGAAGGACTCGCCGGTGGCCTCGGTGAGCAGGGTCGAGCTCATGAGGTTCAGCCCCATGCGACCCACGTTCTCGGCGCTCTCGCGGCTCCCCGCGCCCCACCAGATGTGGTCGGCGAGGTCGGGGGAGTGCGGTTCGATGCGCAGTCCCGCCCCGGGCACGGCGCTCGACATATATCCGTTCTCGGCGGTGCGGGCCATGGGCTCCCCGCGCACGGCGCGCAGGAACAGGTCGAACTTCTCGCGGGCCACGTCGGCGCCGCGCGGGTCGGTCGAGCCGTGGTATCCGAAGGACTCCCAGCCGCGCTCGGCCGGCTCGGGGCTCCCGCGGGAGACGCCGAGGGCGAGGCGGCCGTCGGCCAGCAGATCGAGCGCCGCGGCCTCCTCGGCCAGGTAGAGGGGGTTCTCGTAGCGCATGTCGATGACGCCGGTGCCCACCTCGATGCGCTCGGTGCGCGCCGCGGCGGCGGCGAGCAGCGGCATCGGCGAGGCCGACTGCCGGGCGAAGTGGTGGACGCGGAAGTAGGCGCCGTTCACGCCCAGCTCGTCCGCGCCCGAGGAGATGTCGACGGCGTCGTGCAGCATCTGCCGCGCGTCGACGCCGGGGGCGCCCACGGCGCTGCCGTAGTGGCCGAAGCTCAGGAATCCGAAGGCTCGCATAGTGGGACCAACCCTATCGGGTCATTGAATATTCCACGACAGACGCGGTCGCGCTGTCGCGAGGCGCGGGGCCCGCCGTCCGGCGACGTCGTCCGACGGCGCCTGCTGCCGGGACCACCGCTGCCGGGACCACCGCTGCCGGGACCACTGCTGCCGGGACGATGGCTGCCGGGACGGCCGCTGCTACCGGCTCGCGTTGCGAGGGTGACGTTTCACCGCCCGTTCGTTGCCGCGCCGGTAGTTCCCGGTCAGGCGCGCCATGAGCTCCTGCGCGCCTCCGGCCCCGGCGTCCTCGAGGAAGTCGGCGGCGCGCCGGCCGCGCAGGGTGGTGGCGGGCCTGCCGTGGTGCAGGATCACCACGTCCTCGCCGCGCTCGACGTACTCGAACCCCTCGGGTCTGCCCATGGCGGCACGGTACGCGCGCCCCGCGGGCGGGTCACGCGGTTTCCGGGTTCGAGCCGTCGGCCCCGGCCGCTGAGGGGCCGTGCTCACCGGGCACCACGAACGCCCAGAGCACGCCGAAGCGATCCGTGACCTGACCGTAGTGGTCGCCCCACGGGGCGAGGGCGAAGGGCATCGCGACGCGACCGCCGCCGCTGACGAGGGCGTCGATGAGCGCGTGCGCCTCCGCCGTCGTCTCGAGGCCGATGAGGAAGGAGTACACGTCCGAGGACACCTCGGGCTGGTCGGGACCTACGGCGTCGCCGCCCGTGAGCGTGATGCGCCCTCCGTGCAGCTCCGCGTGGGCGACCGCGTCCTGCGGGGGCTGGAAGGGGAAGCCCTCGGTCGGGAAGGCGCCGTAGTGGGAGATCTGCAGCTCGCCGCCGAACACGTCGGCGTAGTGGCGGAAGGCCTCGTCGGCCGTGCCGGGGAAGCTGATGTACGGAGCGAAGGCGGGAGAGGCCATGGCGGGTGTCCTTCGGGACGGAGTGCGGAGCGAGGGCAGGTGCCGGTGCCGGACAGTATCACCCGGATGTGACCCCCGTTACCCTGGACGGGCAGGGCAGGCCACGTCGCATCGGAGCGCGGGCCCGCCGGCGGGGAGGGAGGGGACATGCGCGCTCGACGACGCGCAGCGGCAGCGGCCGCCGCCGTGCTGCTGGTCCTCACGGGCTGCTCCGTCCCCCAGCCCTCCGAATGGACCTACCATCACTCGGCCCTTCTGCGTCCGGCCGATGACCTGCGCACCATCGGCGACGCGTGGCGCGAGAGCCTCACCGAGGGGACGGTGCGCGCGAACATCCCCGCCGACGCCGCCTGCTACTTCCATCTCGAGGGCGGCGCGATCCAGGACGACGTGGTCTGCGGGCCCACCCGCCGCGCCGGCCACAGCGCGACGATCTGGCAGCAGGCACCGATCACATCGTTCTACCAGCGCAGCGGCAAGTCCGCACTGACGCTCGGCGGCGACGGCAGCTTCCACGACGTCGACCCCCGCAGCGTCGGCGAGCTGCGCGCGGCCGACGGCTCGGAGCCCGACCTCACGGTCTCCATCGGCCCGCCGCGCGGCACCGAGCTCGCCGCGGGCGAGTCCGTCGAGGTCCCCGCGCGCCCCCAGACGGCCGACGACCGCTCGACCTACGGCGGCTGCATGCTCACCGACAGCGCCCTGTGCACGGTCGACACCGCGGGCGACAGCGGCCGCCGCATCCTCGGCCTCGCGGGCCGCGAGGTCCTCGTCGTCTTCCAGGAGGTCCGCGACGCCGGGTACGCCGCCGAGCCCTACGACGCCGCGCCCGGCACGCACCTCATGGCCGTCACCATCGTCAACACCCGGTCCGAGGGCGTGGCCGGCGGGGGCGGGTCGGGCGAGGGGGAGTCCGACGGCGCAACCCTCGCCACGCTCATGCCCGTGGGCACGAAGGGAGCGCTGGGCGGCGCGGAGGACGGCACGCTGACGGCCTCCCTCGCCGTCGGCGACGGGAAGCCGCAGGGTCTCGGCGACCTCCCCGAGACCACGGTGACCGCCGACGAGGTGCTCGACCGGCTCAGCAGCGACGCCCCGCCGTCGGCCGACGAGGACCGCCCGGCGGGCACGACCGTCCGCCTCGTCGCCGTCCCCGACGACGATCCCGTCGTCGTCATGGTCTCCGACGGAGCGCACGAGGCCGCGTTCCGCAGCGACGAGGCGCCGACCGCGACGACGGTCCCCGCGGACCAGCAGGACTTCTTCCCGATCATCGACCCGTACGGCGACACCCTGCCCGCGGGGATCTCCCTCGGCGTCGACGGCACGCTCGACCTCGGCGGACGCACGACGCACGACACGATGCCCGTCGAGCTGCGGGCGGAGGTCTCCGCACTCTCGAACGACGACGAGCACGTGCTGGGCACCGACGACGACGGGCGCCCCCGGGCCATCGCCTTCCGCCCCGAGGGTGCGCACCGCGCGACGTACGTGCCCCGCGTCGAGATCCGGGACGCGGAGCTCACGACCGGTGACAGGACCATCAGGTTGAAGGGCGCGGCGGACGACGAGGCCGCGGAGGCGCGCGCGACGGCCACGGCCGACCTCTCCGGGATCGACGCCCCCGATCCCGCGACCCCCGTCAGTGCGGACGACGAGGAGACCGCGCTCTGGGACGTCCGGCTCCGGGCCCACGTGGTGCTGCACCTCGATCTCGCCGATCACCAGGACGGCGCCCTGCCGTCCGACCAGCCGAAGCATCTGGAGTGGTCGCAGGACGTCGACGAGTCGCCCGGGATCTTCGGCTCCCCGGGCTTCGCGACCGTCGACGGCTGGTGACCGGGTCCGGGCCGATGGATCGTGCCCTGTCCGCGGTCCTGCGCCGTGCCCCGGCGAACGTGCGCTGACGGCCGGACTCCGTGCGGGGAACATCGGGCGAACACTTCGGCATCACGGCTCGCGCGTCGTCGTCGTGCAGGGCGATCGCGCACAGGATGAAGACATGGATTCCGTCATGGAGCGCATGTCCCTCGCCCGTTCCGCCTCCGCACGAACCCCCTCCTCCTCGTCCGCCTCCCTGTCCGCCCCGGTCGCCTCGCCCCGCCCGGCCGTGATCGGCCACCGCGGCGCCCCCGTCGGCGCCCCCGAGAACACCCTCGCCTCCTTCGGCCGCGCCGTCCGCGACGGGGCCGACGCCCTCGAGTGCGACGTCCACCTGAGCGCCGACGGCCACCTCGTCGTCATGCACGACTCCAGCATCGACCGCACCGCCTCCCCGCACGGGCCCCTGTGCGGCGGCGACATCGCCGACCTCACCCGTGCCCAGCTGGACACCGTCGAGCTCGGCGGCGGCGAGCGCATCCCCTCGCTCGACGACTACCTCGACGTGTGCGGGGGCGGGGCGGGCCGTGCCGTCGGCGCGGTCGTCGAGGTCAAGGCCCCGGCCGCCGCCCGCGCGACCGCCCTCGCGCTGCGCGAGCGCTTCGGGACGCAGCCGATGCCCCTGCCCGATGGCACCCCGCCCGCGGTGATCATCTCCTTCCACCCGGAGGCGCTGCGCACCGTGCGCGAGACCGCGCCGGAGATCCCCATCGGTCTGCTCGCCGCGGGTGTCGACGACGAGGTGATGCAGGTGCTCGCCGAGCTGCGGGCCGAGCGCGTGAGCGTGTGGATCCAGACCCTCGAGGACGGCGACGCGGACCGCGCCTGGGCCGCGAGCGGCGCGAGCCTGCACGTGTGGACCGTGAACACCCCCGAGCACCTCGACGCGGCGCTCGCCGCGGACGTCGCCTCGATCACGACCGACGACCCGGGCTGGGTCGTCCGCGAGCGCGACCGCCGGGCGCGGACCCCCGGCGCGCTGCCGGTCGCCTGAGCAGGCTCACTGCGCCGTCGGCTGACCCGTTCCGCGGCCCCGACCCTTCCCGGCCCTCACCGCGCCTCCCCGGCCCTCCCCGCGCCTCCCCGCGCCGGGGTGCCCGGTGGTGTGCCGCGCGCTTGTGCGGGTCTGCGGACCATTCACGCGCACGAATGGTCCGCAGACCCGCACAGAGCGGAAGGTCCCGCGGCGCGCCGCGCGTGACGCGCCGCGCGCTCAGCTCCCGTTCGGCACCTTGTCGGAGACGGCGAACTCGCGCACCTGCACCCACTTCCCGCCGGGGTTCTTCCCGGTCACGCGCACCCGCACGTGGGAGGCGCGCACACCCGCCCCGAGCTCCTTCGTGAACACCGGATCGCCCGTCAGCGTGCCGATCGTCGACCATTCCTCGCCGTCGGGCGAACTCTCGACGACCCCCTTGTAGACCTGGTCGCCCGCCGTCGTGTCCGACTTCGCCATCTTCAGCTGCACGAAGCGCAGGTCGGACGGGTTCGTGAGCTCGAGGGTGATCGTGTCGTCCTTCTTCGGCGCGCGCGAGGACCAGAACATCGTGGACTCGTCGCCGTCGACCATGAGCGCCGGAGCGTGGTCCTGGTACTGGTCCAGGGTCGTGCTCGCCGTGGCGGGCAGGCCGACGAAGGGCAGCGACGGGTCGTCGGGCAGCACGTCGCGCAGCTGCGCCCACGCCCAGGCGATGAACACCTCGAACACGCCGTCGCCGACGCTCGGGGTGATCTGGTCCTCCTTGTACACGCCGTCCTCGCCCTGGTCGGGGACGGTCGCAGCGGTCGCCGCCCGGAAGCTGGCCTTCGCGCTCGCCGCGGCCTTCGAGGCCTTCTTCAGCGCGCCGTCCTCGAGGGCGGTGAGCATGCGGTCCTGCTCTTCGAGGCCCTGCGCCCACTGGGACGCGGCGGTCATCCAGGGCTTCGTGTCGTCGACGAAGCCCTGCGAGGCCATCGCCTCGAGGGTGCGCGGCAGCTTGGTGATCCGGTTCAGCCGCGTGCGCAGTTCCTGGCGCCCGCCCTGGGAGCCGGCCTCATAGGCCTTCCGGTAGGCCTCGACGTCGGCGGACAGCGCGGGCGCCTTCGGCGATCCGTCCCGGTAGGGCCAGTTGACGTTGAGGTCGACGAAGACGTCGAGCGCCCGGCGCACCTGCCTGTCGTCGCCGGCGAGCTCGTCGAGGGCGTCGGCGAAGGAGTCCTCGGCCTCGTAGGCGGGCGGGTTCCAGCAGTAGTCGGCGTAGTTCGCGAGCGCCGGCAGGGACGCGTACGGCTCGATCATCGGGTTCGACGTGAAGCCGTCGAAGTGCTCATGGAGGGTGTCCGCGCGGCCCTCGAGCGGATTCAGGAAGATGCGGTCGCGGCGCCCGTCGTTGACGGGGAAGTTGTCCCACACGTAGAGGTGCTCGGAGTGGTAGGACTCCTCGGCCCTGCTCGCGGAATCCACGGTGACCTGCGGGGAGAACACCCCCTCACCGGTCCACTGCACGCGGATATCCGGGTCGATCCCGGTGCCGAACGCCGTCTTGTAGTCCGAGGGGCCCGAGCCCCAGTACTCCGTGGGGACGGTCTGCAGCGGCTCGAGATCGTTGGCCTTCACGTACTCGTCCTGCAGACGGTTCAGGTAGTGCGCCTGCGCGGCGGCGAGCGAGTCGAACTGCGCGGCGTCCTCCTCGTTCAGCTCCGTGGGGATGTCGTCCAGGGCGATGTAGAAGCTGGTCACGCCGAGGTCCCGCACCTGGTCGAACTTCTTCACGGTGGCCGCGAAGTCCGCGTCGCTGCCGTAGGTGATGTCGTTGCCGGGGGAGAGGGCGTAGGTGAAGTGCACGTGGTTCTTCGTGGCGGTCTCGACGAGCTCCGCCATGTCCTCCAGGGCCTCGCCCTCGTAGAGGTCCCGCCATTTCGAGCGCAGCAGCAGATCGTCCTTGGGCGTGTAGATGTAGGTGTTGAGCTTGCGGCGGCCGTAGAACGGGAAGTGGTCCAGCCTCGCCTGGTGCGACCACGGGATCCCGTAGAAGCCCTCGATCGAGCCGCGGATGGGCATGAGCGGCCAGTCGCGCACCTCGACCTGGCGCAGACGGCTCGTGCCCGCGAGCAGCCGGCGCAGGGTCTGCACGGCGTAGAAGGAGCCGGCGGCATCGCGGCCCGCGAGCACCACGAGCGCGCCCTTCGAGCGTCCCGCGGCGAGCACGTACCCCTCGGCCTCGAGATCATCGGCCCCCTTCGCGCCGAGCGCCTTCAGGCTCGGGGCGATGGTCGGGTTGTCCTCGGCGGTGCCCAGGTGGATGCGGGTCCCCTGCGCGGTGGTCTTCTCGCTGGTCGCGGTGATGAGGGAGACGGACGCACCGGCATCCTCGAGCACCTCGCGCAGGGCCGCGAGCGCGGCGTCGTCCGTGTCCTTGCCGACGATCACGCTCACCTTCCCGGCGAGCGACACGCTCCCGTCGAACTCGGTGACCTTCTGGGGGACGGGGTGCACGGGAAGGAGCTCCTTCGCGGACTCCGTGCGGGGAACATCGGGCGAACACTTCGGCATCACGGCTCGCGCGTCGTCGTCGTGCAGGGCGATCGCGCACAGGATGAAGA